>NZ_JBBEGC010000041.1:0-66265 GCF_037401995.1 Saccharothrix sp. CCNWYY140 | reverse complement strand
AGGCCATACGGTGGGGGAACCGAGGCCCTCCACTTGTAGGTAACACCTACCGCGCGCTCCGCGCGCAAAGAACGCGCAGCGCGCGGGAAAGGCGCGAAGCGCGCGGGAAAGGCGCGAAGCGCGCGGGAAAGGCGCGAAGCGCGCGGGAAAGGCGCGAAGCGCGCGGGAAAAGCAAAAGGCCCGCCGGTCTCAGTTAGGGACCGGCGGGCCTGTGCGTTAAACCGTTCTCAGTGCCCGCCCAGGTAAGCGGCCCGAACCTGCGGGTCGTCCAGCAGTTCCAACCCAGGCGCGGACTTCACCACCCGGCCCGTTTCCAGCACATACGCCCGATCCGACAGCTTGAGCGCCTGCTGCGCGTTCTGCTCGACCAGCAGCACCGTCGTCCCGCGCTGGTTGATCTCCTTGATGATCTCGAAGATCTGCGCGATGAGCATCGGCGCCAACCCCATCGACGGCTCGTCCAGCAGCAGGACCTTGGGCTTGGTCATCAGTGCCCGCCCGATGGCGATCATCTGCTGCTCGCCGCCGGACATGGTGCCGCCGAACTGGTTCTTGCGCTCGGCCAGCCTGGGGAACAGGCCGTAGACCTCTTCCAGGTCCTTCGACAGGTCGTCCTTGCGCATGTAGGCGCCCATGAGCAGGTTTTCCTGCACCGTCATGCCCGGGAACACGCCCCGGCCTTCCGGGGACTGGCCGATGCCCAGCTGCACGCGCTTGTGGCCCGGGGTCTTGGAGATGTCCTGGCCGTTGAACGTGATGCTGCCCGACGACAGCGGGCGCAGGCCCGAGATGGTCTTCAGGGTGGTCGTCTTGCCGGCGCCGTTCGCGCCGATCAGGGAGACGATCTCGCCCTCGTTGACCTGGAGGCTCAAGCCCTTGATCGCGGCGATCTTGCCGTAGTGGACGTGGATGTCCTTGACCTCAAGAAGCATCTTCGGACACCCCCAGGTACGCCTCGATGACCTTCGGGTTGTTCTGCACCTCGTGCGGCAGCCCTTCTGCGATCAGCTGGCCGAAGTCGAGGACCGCGACGCGGTCGCTGACGCCCATGACCAGGCTCATGTCGTGCTCGATCAGCAAGACGGTCCGGCCGCTGTCCCGGATCTTGCGGATCAACTGCTGCAACGCGATCTTCTCCGCCGGGTTCATGCCGGCGGCGGGCTCGTCGAGCAGCAGCAGCTTCGGGTCGGTGGCCAGGGCGCGGGCGATCTCCAGGCGGCGCTGGTCGCCGTACGGGAGGTTCTTCGCGGTCTCGGTCATGCGCCCGGAGATGCCGACGAAGTCGAGCAGCTCGCGTGCCAGCTCGCGCCCGCGACGCTCCTCCTTGCGGTGCCACGGCAGGTTCAGCGTGGCCCCGATGGCGCCGGTCTTGTGGTGCGCGTCCGCGCCCACCATCACGTTCTCCAGGGCCGACATGTTGTGGAACAGCCGGATGTTCTGGAACGTGCGGGCGATGCCCTTCTTGGTGATGCGGAACCGCTTGGTTCCGTTGATGCGCTCGCCGTTGAACAGCACCTGGCCCTCGGTGGGCTGGTACACGCCGGTGACCACGTTGAACACGGTGGTCTTGCCGGCGCCGTTCGGGCCGATCAGGGCGAAGATCTCGCCCTCGGCGAGGCTGATGTTGGCCTCGCGCAGCGCCACGACGCCGCCGAAGCGCATCGTCACGTTGTCCAGCTGAAGGACGGGAGTGCTCACTTGGCCGCCTCCGTCGTCGAGACATCGGTGTCCGGACCCGGGACCTCGGCGCCCATAGTGCCCATCCCGCCGGTTCCTTCATGTAGTTCCGCCTTGCGCCGCCGCGACGGCAGCAAGCCCTCCGGGCGCAGCGCCATCATCAGCACCAGCACGCCGCCGAAGACCAGGATGCGGTAGTCGGCGAAGTCGCGGAACCGCTCGGGCAGCCAGCCGATGAGGAACGCGCCCAGGATGACGCCGGGCAGGTTGCCCGAACCGCCCAGGACCACCGCGGCGAGGATCGTCGCGGACAGGATGAAGGGGAACGTGTTGGGCTCGATGAACACGGCCTTGCCGGCGTAGATGCCGCCCGCCAGGCCACCGATCATCGCGCCGATGGCGAACGCCAGCAGCTTGAACTTGAACGTCGGCACGCCCATCAGCTCGGCGGCGTCCTCGTCCTCGCGGATCGCGGCCCACGCCCGCCCCACGCGGGACTTCTGCAACCGCACCGAGAAGATGATGACCAGGGCGATCGCCACGATCATCAGGTAGTAGTACGGCGCCGGGTCGAGCAGGAACTTGGTGCCGAAGATGGGCGGCGGGTGCGGGACGCCGGTGATGCCGCGGGCGCCGCCGATCTCGTCGGTGTTGTTCGCCGTGATGCGGACGATCTCACCGAAGCCCAGCGTCACGATCGCCAGGTAGTCGCCGCGCAGCCGCAGTGTCGGTGCGCCGAGGATGACGCCCGAGACGGCCGCGAGGGCGATGCCGAACACGACCGTGGCCCAGTAGTTCCAGCCGTACTGGGTGCCGTAGTAGGCCACCGAGTAGCCGCCGATGGCGAAGAACGCCACGAAACCGAGGTCGAGCAGACCGGCCTGGCCGACGACGACGTTGAGGCCGATGGCCAGCAGGATGTAGGTGCCGATCGGGTAGACCAGCACGGTGGTCCAGTCGGAGCCGGGCGACATGAACTGCCCGATCGCCGGCGCGGGCAGGATCAGCGCGCCGATCACCAGTGCGATGTAGACGGTGTAGCGCTGCCAGACCTTCGCGTGCTCCCACCAGTCGCGCATCCGGTCGAAGCCGTGCCCGACGGCGCTCAGTCCGCCCCGCTTCGCGGGGGTTTCTTGCCTCGTCACTTCGTCGCCTTTCATGCGCGTGCCTTTTGCAGCGATTCGCCGAGGATGCCGGTCGGGCGGAACATCAGCACGGCCACCAGGACGGTGAACGCGATGACGTCCTTCCACTCGGAACCGAGGAAGATCGCGCCCCAGTTCTCGATGAGACCGAGCACGATGCCGCCCATGAGGGCGCCGCGCAGGTTGCCGATACCGCCGAGGACGGCCGCGGTGAACGCCTTGATGCCGAGCACGAACCCGATGAAGTACGAGGTGTTCTCGATCTCCATGACGTAGAGGGAACCGGCCACACCGGCCATCGCGCCGCCGAGCAGGAACGTGACCCGCACGATGTTGTCGATGCTGACGCCCATCAGGACGGCCGCTTCGGGGTCCTGGGCCGTGGCCCGGATGCCGCGACCGATGCGCGTCTTGTTCACGACCCGGTCCAGGGTGATCATGACCAGGACGGCGGCGATGACGACGATGACGTGGTCGAGCCGGACCTCGGCGTTGCCGATCTTGAACAGGACGTCGCGCGCGACGTAGCGGGGCGCCGACGCCTGGTTGCGGCCCGGCTTGTCGGTCAGCCACGGGATCACCACCAGGGCGAACAGCTCCTGGAGGAACAGCGACGCGCCGATCGCGGAGATCAGTGCGGCCAGCCGCGTGGCGCCGCGCTTGCGCAGCGGCCGGTAGGCCACCGTTTCCAGCAGGACGGCGGCGCCGCTGGAGGCGGCGGCGGACACCAGCATCAACAGGACGAGCATCCCGATCATGGCGAACCCGGTGAGGGGCGCCGTCGGCGCGAACGCGGTCAGCGTCACCAGGGACGCGAACGTGCCGATCATGAAGATCTCGGAGTGCGCGAAGTTGATCAGGCGCAGGACGCCGTAGACCATCGTGTAGCCCAGGGCGATCAGCGCGTAGATCGAGCCGATCACCAGTCCACCCACCGTGCTGGGTAGGAACTGGTTCAGGAAATCATCAAGCATGACAGGTTTGCCTCACGAGACGGGGCGGGGAGAGAGCGTCTTCGCCATAGTGGTGGGGAGCGGGACGTCGCGACACCGCACGACGTACCCGCTCCCCAGCGCGCTGACTTGCTTCAGTACTGCCGTCTCGGAATCAGCCCTCGAGCTTGGCGCTGGCCGACGGGCCGAGCAGCTTGAGGACACCACCCTTGACCTGGTAGACGAAGATGTCGTTGTTCTCGGGCTCGCCGTTGGCCTTGAACTTGATCGGCTTGGACACGCCCTCGAAGCTGACCGTCTTCAGGAAGTTGTTGATCGCGTCCGAGGTGGTGTTGCCCGCCTCGACGGCCTTGATGAAGGCGGTCGCGGCGTCGTAGCCCTCGGTGGCGTAGATGGCCGGGTCGGCGTTGGCGCTCTTCTTGTAGTTGTCGAAGAACGTCTTCAGCGTGCCGGTCACGTCGGCGGACGGGATGTTGCAGGGGCAGCCGACGACGGCGCCCTCGGCCGCGGCGGCACCGGCGCCGCTGATCAGCTGCTGGTCCAGCGAGCCGTCACCGGAGGCGAAGGTGGCGCTCACGCCGCCGTCGCGCAGCTGCTTGAGCAGGCGACCGCCCTGGGCGTAGTAGCCACCGAAGAAGATCAGGTCCGGGTTGGCGGACTTGACCTTGGTGACGGTCGAGGAGTAGTCGGACGCGTCCTTGGCGAACTTGTCGTTCTGGACGGTGATGCCCTTGTCCTTGAGCGTCTTGGTGACCGCCTCGGCGATGCCGACGCTGTACTCCTGGTCGTCGGAGAGGACGAACGCCGTCTTCGGGGACTTCGCCTTGATCAGGAAGTCGGCGATGCCGGGGCCCTGGTCGTCGTCGTTGGCCACGACGCGGTGCCAGTAGGTCCAGCCGTTCTTCGCCAGGCCCGGGTTCGTGGCGGACGGCGAGACGCTGGGGATCTTGTTCTCCTCCAGGGTGCCGCCGATGGCCTTGGACTCGCCGGAGAACGCCGGGCCGATGAGGGCGACGATCTTGTCGGTGCCGACGGCCTTGGTGATCAGCGAGGTCGCCTGGTCCGGCTTGCCCTGGCTGTCGTACTTGATCAGCTCGATCTTGTTCTTGGGGTTCTTGGCGTTGTACTCGTCCACCGCCATCTTCGCGCCGTTGTACGGCGGGATCACGATGGCGGAGTTCTCGCCCGTCAGGTCACCCATGAACCCGATCTTGACCGTCGTGGCGTCGCCGCCACCCGTGTCGCCGCCACCGCCGCCGGCGCAAGCCGCAAGCACCAGCGACGAAGCCGCCGCCAGCGCGAGAACTCGGCCGAGTCGTGCTCCTGACACCGGAATACCTCCCATGACCAACCAGCCCGCCGGTAGGCGGAGCCCTCGCACGAGGGCTTGGGTTAGGGCAGGAACGTAGCTTCAGTTGAGTTCCGTGAACAGGTGGTCTTACTGCTCTGTGTCCACATCGTGACGGTAGTCACCGGGCAAATGCGCGCCGGTTAACAGTCTTAAATCCAGCTCAAATCGCCGCAGGTCACAGCACCAATGCGGGCAGTAACCAACAATGAGCACGACAGGGCGTCCGATACCCGAACAGGTAACCCTGAACAGGTAACGGACGCCCTGGGTGGTAAGAGGTCGAACTCAGCCGAAGTTTTCGATGACCGCTTCGGCGACGGCCTTCATGGTCGTGCGGCGGTCCATCGCGGTGCGCTGCACCCACCGGAAAGCCTCGGGCTCCGACAGACCTTGCTTGGTCATCAGCAATCCCTTGGCGCGCTCGACGACCTTTCGCGTCTCGAGCCGCTCGGTGAGGCCGGCGACCTCGTTCTCCAGCGCCTGGAGTTCGGCGAACCGGCTCATCGCCAGTTCGATCGCGGGCACCAGGTCGCGCTTGGCGAACGGCTTGACCAGGTAGGCCATCGCACCGGCGTCCCGGGCGCGTTCGACCAGGTCGCGCTGGCTGAACGCGGTCAGGATGACCACGGGGGCGATGCGCTTGCCGGCGATGGCGCTGGCGGCCTCGATGCCGTCGACCTTGGGCATCTTGACGTCCATGATGACCAGGTCGGGCCGCAGGTCCTCGGCCAGCGTCACGGCCTCGTCACCGTCGGCGGCCTGCCCCGCCACCTCGTAGCCCTCTTCGCGCAGCATCTCGACCAGGTCGAGGCGGATGAGAGCTTCGTCCTCGGCCACGAGCACGCGACGGGGCGCGGTGCGCTGGGCCTCGGCAGCCTGTTGGGTCACCGGGGTCCTCCTACAACTCGTCACTGGTGGCACTCGACGCGGTCGCACCGGCCGAAAGGGCAGTCTACCGGCGCGGGAGCGGCGGACGGCCGGCGTCGGGGGGTGATCGCCGACACCGATGTCACTCCGTCGGTTCACAACGGCCTGACCTGGCCTTCCGCCGTTCCCGTGTGGACGTTGTTTACCTCACCGACTCGTGTGGCGGCTCCCACCACCCGGTGACGCCCTCGGGCCACTCGAACGCCGCCAGCGCCTCCTCCCCCGCCGGGTCGGGTCCTTCCACCTCCCGCAGGTAGAGGTCGTACCAGCCGGTGCCCAGGCCCAGTCCGCCGGTCGCGCTGGGCACCTCGGTCGCGTCGGGGACGCCGAAGACGGGGTGCAGGAGGCGGTCGACGACGGCCGTGACACCTAGGCTCTCCGGCCACTCCAGCCACCACTCGTCCCGGCGGGGCAGCGACCGCACCCAGGGTGCCTTGGTGAACAGGTGGTACCGGCGCAGGAGCGCGCTGCCCAGCCCGGTGGGGCGGGGATGCTGTTCGAGGTGCTCTTCCTCGACTGCCGTCAGCGGGCCTTCGATGAAGGGTCCGTGCAGGTCACGGCCCTTGAGCAGGGTGCGGACGTACTTCATGCCCACCGCCCAGGCGGCGTCGTCCACGCCGCTGAGGACGACACTCGCGTCGAGGTCGAGCAGCCGCACCTCCACGGATCGCGGGTGGCGGTGGATGCGCAGCCCGGCGACGCCCGCGACCCACCGGTCCTCGTAGCGGGGCAGCAGTTCGTAGAGGAACGGGCCGAGGGCGTGCTCGGCGAGGTGCAGGCGCGGGGTGTCGGCGGGCTCGACGGCGGCGAAGACGTGCGCCGGCCGCAGCATCGAGGCGGGCGGGCGGAGTTGCAGGTGGGAGGCCGCCTCGGTGGCGGTTTGCAGGACGACGCACTCCAGCGACCGCTGGTCGTCGGTGGGCGCGTCGGGCAGGAAGAGCCCCCGGACGTCGGCTTTGCCGTGCAACGCGTCGACGACCCGTTCCCGCCGGTCGTCGGGAAGGGCGTGCAACACGGATTTCACCGCGGGAACGGCCTGGGAGAGGTTTTCGCCGGTATAGACGCGGCGCAGGTCGACCAATTGTTCGGTCAACGACGAACGTGACATCGCGGTCCTCGCTCCCACCGCCCGGCTCGGCGCACAAGGACGCGGTACACGCGTCAGCTGGTTGGTCGGTGATCTAGCCCCGAGGACAGGGGTGCCCACACCCCGCGGCGGATCATGCCACCCGTTTGCCGGGAGGTGGCTCCAGCCTCACGTCTGCCCACACACGCCGGTTCCGAGGTTACCAGCCGGCTCCAGCACTTATCCGCGACTGCGGGTGTGGCCGGCCCTGCATCCGCCTTTGGTCAGCCGGGCCAGGGAATTGTCGTACCGGTCTGGGAGAATGGTGATCGGGGGCCGGCGGCCAACCCTTGATCGAACGCGAACCCGCCGTCCGGACGCCGAAGTCTGCTCTGGATATACGCTTCCGCGTTCACCCCTCACAGCCGTGTTGCCCGTGGTGTGCGGGGTCTGCGGGCACTCCTGGCTTTGCGCCCGGCTCCGCGCAGGGGTTGCCACTGGGCACCGCCAAACGCAACGCGCCCGGGCACTGCCCCACGCGAGTTCCCCCGGCACCTGCCCACGCGACCCACTCCGGCTCAGCGCTGTCTGCTCGGCCCATCCAGCTCGCCCGGCGCAGCTCAGCGCGGTCCGGTTCGGGCTTCTGGCGGCTTGGCGCGTTCGGGCGCGGATTCGAGAGGTGTGGCCTCCGGCCCCCGGTTCCATTGTCCCACGAGGGACCGACAAAGCCGGGCTTGTGCTGGGCGACAGGGTTGGTGTGGGGGCGTTGCCGTGTGCACCCGTGACTGCCTAGCTTCGGCGCATGGTGACCGGTGCGGTGCGGTTGGTCGAGGTTTTGCGGGCGCATGGGGTCGAGGTCGTGTTCGGGTTGCCCGGGGTGCACAACCTGCCCATCTGGGAGGCCCTGCGCGGATCGCCCGTCCGACTCATCGGCGTCCGGCACGAGCAGACCGCCGTCTACGCCGCCGACGGGTACGCCCGTGCCACCGGGCGGCTCGGGGTCGCCGTCGTCACGACCGGGCCGGGGGCCGCGAACTGCCTCGGCGCCACCGGGGAGGCGATGGCCTCCGGTTCTCCCGTCCTGGTGATCGCCACCGACATCCCCTCCCACCTGCGCCGACCCGGCGAGTACCGGGGTGTCCTGCACGAGACGCGAGACCAGCGCGCGATGTTCCTCCCCGTCGTGAAGGGCGGCTGGACGCTGCGCGGACCCCACGACCTGGGCACCTACGCCGACAACGCCGCCCTCCTCGCCACGACCGCCCCGCACGGACCGGTCTACCTGGGCATCCCCACCGACCACCTCACCGCCGACACCGGCCCCTGGCACCGCATCCCGACCGGCCCGCCGGTCGTCCCGCCGCTCGACGCCGCCCAGGACCTCATCGCCCGCTCCACCCGACCGCTGATCTGGGCCGGTGGCGGCGCCCAGCGCGCCCGAGCCGGGGCGGCCGTCGCCCGCCTCGCCGAGCGCCTGGACGCCCCGATCGTCACCACCTACGCCGCCAAGGGCCTGGTCGACCACCCGCACGTCGTCCACGGACCGGTCCACCTGCCCGAGATCGGCGCGCTCTGGGACGAGGCCGACCTGGTCATCGGCATCGGCAGCGACTTCGACGGCATGATGACCCAGAACTGGCTCCAACCACCCCCTCCCCGGCTCCTGTCCATCAACGTCGACACGGTCCGCAACTACCCGCCGGACGTGACCCTGCGCGGCGACGCCCGGGTCGTCACCGAAGCGCTCGCCGGAACCCTCGACGCCCGCCCGGCCAACGGCACCGCGCAGCGCGTCGCGGACCTCAACGACCTCGCCCGCCGGGCCGCCGAAGCCGACGAACCGCAGGTCGCGGGTCTGCTCGACGCGCTCGAAGGGCACCGGGTGGTCGCGGACATGTGCGTCGCCGGTTACTGGATCGGCGGCTTCCACCGGGTCACCGCGCCCCGGCACCTCGCCTACCCGGTCGGGTGGGGCACCCTCGGCTTCGGCTTCCCGGCGGCGCTGGGCGCGGCCCTCGCCGGGCGCACGGTGGCCGTGTGCGGGGACGGCGGGTTCCTCTTCGCGTGCGGCGACCTCGCCACCGCCGCCCAGGAGCGGCTGCCCGTCACGGTCGTGCTGGTCGACGACGGCGGCTACGGCATGCTCCGCTACGACCAGGTCCAAGCCGGCCACCCGACCCACGGCGTCGACCTGCACACCCCCGACTTCACCGCGCTGGCTCGCAGCTTCGGCGTCGAGTCATCCACTGTGGACGGTTTCGGCGACGACTTCCGGAGCACGCTCGACAAGTACACCGACGCCGAAGGCCCCAACGTCCTGGTCGTGAAAGCGGAGTTGAAGCCGCCGGTGAACACGTCCCCGCGCTGGTACCGTAAGGTTCGAACATGAGTTCGAACCGCGTGTGGCCGCAGGCGGCGGCCGACGACGAATTGCGCCTGCTCACCGACTTCCTGACCTTCCTGCGCCTGACCGCGGTGGGCAAGGTCGAGGGCCTGAGCCGCGAGCTGGCGACCACCGCGCCGATCCCGACCTCCCCCGTGGTCACGGCGCTGGGCGTGATCAAGCACCTGATCGCGGTCGAGCGGTACTGGCTGTCCATCGAGGCCGGTGGGCGGGACGTCCCGGCGTTGTGGGGCAAGGACGCCGACGCCTCCTGGCTCGTCGAGGACCACGAGACCGTGGAGTCCGTCCTGGCCGACTACCGCGCCGAGTGGGAGCGTTCGGCCGAGGCCATCGCGGGTCTGCACCCCGGCGACCGCACCCGCGGCGACCACGACGGCAACGGCCGGACGCTCCGCTGGGTGCTGGCCCACCTGGTCCAGGAGACCGGCCGGCACGTCGGCCACCTCGACTTCCTGCGCGAACTGGCCGACGGCGAGAAGGGCGAGTAACCACCCGAGGGGTTGGCACCCGTCGAGGCGGGCACCAGGCTGGTGGCCATGAGCTACGTGTCCACGAACCCCGCCGACCTCAAGGACGTCGTCACCACCGTCGACCTGGTCGACGCGCAGGCGTTCGCCGCCGCCGCGCGGCGCGCCAAGCAGGCCCAACGCGACTGGGCGCGGGTGCCCGCGCCGGTCCGGGGCCAGGTGGTCGCCAACATCGGCAGGCTGGTCGAGGCCAACGCGGAGGCGCTGGCCCGGCTGGTCACCCGCGAGATCGGCAAACCGCTGGCCGAGGCGCGTGGCGAGGTGCAGGAGATCGCGGACACGTGCGCGTTCTTCGCCGGCGAGGGTCGGCGGCTCTACGGCCAGACCGTGCCGTCGGAGATGCCGGACAAGCAGCTGTTCACCTTCCGCAACCCGGTCGGCGTGACGGCGTTCATCACCGCCGGCAACTTCCCGGTCGCCGTGCCGTCCTGGTACATCGTGCCCGCGCTGCTGTGCGGCAACACGGTGGTGTGGAAGCCCGCCGAGTACTCCGCCGCGTCCGCACAGGCCTTCTACGACATCTTCGCGGCCTCCGGTCTGCCCGAGGGCGTGCTGAACATCGTCTTCGCCGAAGGGTCGGAAACGTTCCGCGGCCTGGAAAGCGCCCTCCAGCAAGGACTGGTGGACAAGGTCGGGTTCACCGGGTCGTCCGAGGTGGGCACGCTGATCGGCGAGCTGTGCGGGCGGCACCTCCAGTCGCCGTGCCTGGAACTGGGCGGCAAGAACCCGATGGTGGTGACCGAGGACGCCGACCTCGACCTCGCGGTGCAGGGCGCGTTGTTCTCCGGGTTCGGCACCGGCGGGCAGCGCTGCACGTCGCTGGGCACGGCGATCGTGCACGAGTCGGTGCACGACGAGTTCCTGCGCCGGTTCACCGCCGCGACCGAGGAGGTCGTCGTGGGCGACCCGTTCGGCGACGTGCTCTACGGTCCGATGCTGGACGGCAAGTTCGCCGTCTCCTACGAGAAGTACCTGGGCTGGGTCCGCGACCACCACCGCGCCCACGGCTCGACCGGCGTCGGCCGGATCACGGGGTCCAACCCCCGCAAGGGTTTCCTCGGCGACCCAGACGCGGGCCTGTTCTACCACCCGGTGATCGTGTCCGGCGTCCGCCCCGACGACGAGCTGTTCCTGCACGAGACGTTCGGCCCGATCGTCGGCGTGACCAGCTACCGCACGATCGACGAGGCCGTCGAGCTGGCGAACCTGCCCGGCTACGGCCTGTCCAGCTCCATCTACACCACCGACCCGAACAAGGTCTTCGCGTTCCGCACCGGCGTCGGCGCGGGCATGGTGAGCGTCAACAACTCCACCTCGGGCGCGGAGGCGCACCTGCCGTTCGGCGGGAACGGCAAGTCCGGCAACGGTTCCCGGCAGTCGGGCGTGTGGGTGCTCGACCAGTTCACCCGCTGGCAGTCGGTCAACTGGGACTACTCGGGCGCGTTGCAGAAGGCGCAGATGGACACGCTGTCGGTCGAGGCCGACCTGGGCTTCCGGCTGGACGGCTGATGGGTGTGGGCTCCGCGGCCGAAGGGCCGGGCCGCGGGAACGCGCTCGACGGGGTCGTCATCGCCGACTTCGGCCGGGTGCTGGCCGCGCCCTACGCCACCATGATGCTGGCCGACCTGGGCGCAGAGGTGATCAAGATCGAGCACCCGCGCGGCGACGAGACCCGTGCGTGGGGACCGCCGCACGCGCACGGCCAGGCCACCTACTTCCTGTCCGTGAACCGGAACAAGGTGTCCCGCACGATCGACCTGGCCACACCGGAGGGCCTGGCCGAGGCCCGGGAACTGGCGCTGGGCGCGGACGTGCTGGTCGAGAACTTCCGGCCCGGCACCATGCAGAAGTTCGGCTTGGACTACGAGTCGTTGAGTTCAGTCCACAAAGGACTTGTGTACTGCTCGGTGACCGGTTTCGGTGCGGGCAAAGGTGCGGCGCTGCCCGGGTACGACCTGTTGGTGCAGGCGGTCGGCGGGCTGATGAGCGTCACCGGGACGACCGAGCCGACCAAGGTGGGCGTGGCGCTGGTGGACGTGCTGACCGGCCTGCACGCCGCCGTGGGCATCCTGGCCGCGCTGCGCCACCGTGACCGCACCGGGGAGGGCCAGTTGGTCGAGGTGGACCTGTTGTCGGTGCTGTTGTCCAGCATGGTCAACCAGTCCGCCGGGTACACGCTGGCCGGCGTCGTGCCGGGCCTGATGGGCAACCGGCACCCGTCCATCGCGCCCTACGAGGTGTTCCCCACCGCCGACCGCCCGATGGTGCTCGCTGTGGGCAACGACCGGCAGTTCGAACGCCTGTGGTCCGCGCTGGACCTCGACCCCGATCCCCGGTTCGCCACCAACCCCGACCGGGTCGCGCACGTGGACGTGCTGGCGGACCTGCTGTCCGCCCGCCTGCGCACCCGCCCGGCCGCCGACTGGTTCGCCCTGCTCACGCCGCTGGGCGTGCCGTGCGGGCCGGTCAACGACCTCGCGGGCGCGGTCGATCTCGCCCAGTCGCTGGGCCTGGGCCCGACCGTCGACGTGGGCGGCCTGAACCTGGTCGCCAACCCCATCCGCCTGTCCGAAACCCCGGCGACCTACCGGTTGCCGCCGCCCAACCTGGCGGGTTGACCCTGCCGGCCATCGGGATTCCCGCGTACCGGTGAATTGTTTCGCCCGGCGGTGGTGTTCCTTTGGTCGCCACCGCCGGGGGCCTGGTTTCATCGCCCGGGACTCCCGGGAGGTTTCGTGGCCAAGCGTGTGCCGGGCGCGGTGGCGGTCGCCGTGCTCACCCTGACCCTGACCGCCGCGCCGGCGCGGGCGGCGGCGGTCGACTTCACCGGCGCGGTGGCGTTGAACAACTGCTCGGGGTCGGTGGTCCGCACCTCGTCGGCCCAGCCCTCCGACCCGGCCCTGGTGCTGACCAACGGGCACTGCGTGCGGATGCTGGACGTGGACGAGGTGGTGGTGGACCAGCCGTCGTCGCGCACGGTCACCCTGATCAACCGCGAGGGCACCGGGTCACTGCGGTCCGTGCGGGCCAACCGCCTGCTGTACGCGACCATGACCAGCACCGACGCGGCCGTGTACCGGCTCGACCTGACCTACGCCGACGTCGAGGCGGCGGGCTCGCGCGCGCTCGAACTGTCGCCCACGCGCCCGGCGGCCGGCGCCGACCTCCGCGTCGTGTCCGGGTTTTGGAAGACGATCTACTCCTGCGGGCTCGACGGGTTCGTGCACCGGCTGCGCGAGGACAAGTGGTCGTGGCCCGACGCGATCCGCTACACGCCGGAGTGCCGGACCAAGGGCGGCACGTCGGGGTCGCCGATCGTGGACGCCGGGACCGGTGTGGTGGTCGGCGTCAACAACACCGCGAACGAGAACGGCGAGCACTGCACGCTGAACAACCCGTGCGAGGAGGACGAGTCCGGTGCCGTGACCGTCCGCCAGGGGATCGGCTACGGGCAGCACACCTACCCGATCGTCCCGTGCGTCAAGCCCGGCGCGATCGACCTGACCGCGCCGGGCTGCACGTTGCCGCGCCCCTAGAAGCGTTCGGTGGCAAGCGCTTGCGCGGCTGCCACCGGGTTGCCCAGGTGGTAGTGGTCGACCGCCAGGTAGTTCGGCGTCTTGCGAGCGGCGGGTTCGCAGAAGCGGCGGGCGCGGTCGGCGAGCTTGCCGTTGTCGGTCGTGGCGGTGCTCGTGAACGGGACGTCGCGGAAGTGGTTCATGACGAACAGCGGGGTGAAGCCGGGTTCCCGCCTGGTGAGCGGGGTGTTCCAGCGGCTGTAGCAGGACCAGTCGGAGCTGCCCAGGCCCGGTCCCATCGACCAGTAGTTCTCCACCGTCCACTCCGACTGGTACATCACGCCGAAGCTGTCGCGCTGCGGGGTGTCGCCGGAGCGGGCGTGGTCGGTGAAGATCATGAGCCGCTTGTTGGTGGCGCGCAGGGTGTTCAGGGTCGGCCAGCCGGTCGTGCGGACGCCTGCCTGGTCGGGGCGGAAGAGGAGGTCGTCCAGGCCGTTGACGCGGGCGAGTTCCCTCTGGAGGACCGGCGCGGAGACGTAGTCCTCCAGGAAGATCGTGACGAACTCGGACGGGTTGGCGCGCAGGAAGTCCACGACCTTCTGGACGTCCACCCAGAGGGCGACCGGGCGGCTGACCCAGGTGCAGCTGTTGTGGCACAGGATCGCGCCGTCGGGGGTCTGGTGGATGTCGAGTTGGAAGCCGCGGACGCCGTCGGCGAGTTGCTGGGCGATGCCGCGCTGCTGGTTCGGCGCGAGGTTGACGAACGGCGGCGCGAAACCGCCGTCCACGCCGTTGGCGTAGGCGTTGTGGGCGGTCAGGAAGGTGATTTGGTCGAGGCGGCGGGTGCCGTCCTGCGGTACCGGGGTGCGCGTCGGGTGGACCGGAGTGAGGTACCAGAGGTTGTCGCCGGTGCCGACTTTCACCTGGTCGCCTTCGTGGATGAGGTAGCGGTCGGTGGTGCCGGGGACGCGCAGGCGGTGGCGGTCGGCGTCGGGTAGGACGTCCCACCGGGCGTCGGGGCTGTCGCAGGCCAGCATGACGGCTTGGTCACCGGATCGACCGAGGCACAGGGTGCCCTCTTTGAGTGTTCGACCACTCAAGGTCCACTGCTGGTGGTCTTCGTCGCCTTTGGGGCGGTGCTGGACGACCGACGTCCCGGACACGGCTGCGTTGAGGCCCGTCGTGACGCTTTGCAGGTAGACGAGGGTGTCGGCGGCTGTGGCCGGGGTGGCGGTGGTGAGCAGGAGCAGCGTCGCGAGTGCAGGGATGGCTCGCATCGGGCGTTCCTCTCGCTGGTTCGCAGGGCTCCCAGGATCGCCCACGTCATCGGTAACGCGAAAGAGGTTCACGTAATCTCGCCCCGAACGTCCCGCGCCGGAACGTCCTACGCTGGAACCATGAGCGAACCCTGGGGCGACACCGAGAAGATCCGGCGCATCCTGGCCGACTGCGAGACGTGGGCGATCGTGGGCCTGGCCGACCACCCGCACCGGCCGGCGTACGGCGTGGCGCGGTTCCTGCAACAGCACGGCAAGCGGATCGTGCCGGTGCACCCCGACGCGGAGACCGTGCTGGGCGAGCAGGGTTACGCGAAGCTGGCGGACATCCCGTTCCCGGTCGACTGCGTGGACGTGTTCCGCCGCTCCGAGGCCGCCGGCGAGTTCGCGGACTCGGCGGTCGCGATCGGGGCGAAGGCGGTGTGGTTCCAGCTCGACGTCGTGGACGAGGAGGCGTACGAGCGCGCCACCGAGGCCGGCTTGGACATGGTGATGAACCGCTGCCCCGCGATCGAGTGGCCGGCCAACGGTCCACAGTGACGACGAACCCGGTGCCGCGGCGCCGGCGGGACGGCTAACCTCGCGGTCATGCCGGTCGCCAAGCTCAACGGGATCAACCTGAACTACGACGTCCAAGGCTCCGGGGACCTGGTGGTCCTGATCATGGGAACCGGCAGCCCGGGCCGCGTGTGGCACCCGCACCAGGTGCCTGCTTTGGTCGCGGCCGGCTTCCGGGCGGCGACGTTCGACAACAGGGGCATCCCGCCGACGGACGAGTGCGCGACAGGCATGAAGATCGAGGACCTGGTCGCCGACACCGCGGCCTTGATCGAGCACCTGGGCGGCCCGGCCCACGTGGTCGGTACCTCAATGGGTGCGAGGGTGGCCCAGGAGCTGGCCCTGTCCCGCCCGGACTTGGTGAGGAAGGCAGTCCTCCTGGCCACCGCCGGCCGCAACGACCCCCTCCAGATCGCCCTATCTGAGGGCGAACGCGCCCTGCACGACGAACAGATCACCTTGCCCGGCCGGTACCACGCGGCGATGACAGCGGTCCTGAACCTGTCCCCAGCCACACTCCGCGACCCGATGGCGATCCGGGATTGGCTGGACGTCTTGGAGTACACGGGTTCGGCGGTCGGTGCCGGCGTGCGCGCGCAGATGGAGTTGGACGAGTTCGACAGCCGCTTGGAGGCGTTCCGGGAGATCAAGGTCCCGTGCCTGGTGGTCGGCTTCGCAGACGACCGGGTCCTGCCGGCGCACCTGGGACGCGAGGTGGCGGAGTCCATCCCCGGTGCCGAGTATGCGGAGGTCAAGGACGCCGGCCACTTCGGCTTCCTGGAACAACCAGCCGAGGTGAACCGCCTCCTGACCACCTTCCTGACCAGCTGACCGCCCCCTGCGCGCGATTCACCCGATCGAGCGACATACAGAATCCGCGACCAACCACCGACTCGCGCGTCCCGTAGAGAGAAAGGAACGCGGGCAGACCGGCCACCCCCACACCACCACAACCCAACCCACACCCACCCGCAGCCCCACCCACCCACAACCCGCACCCGCCAGCAGCCACACCAAGGTCCGCACCCGCCCGGCAGCCACACCCGCAAGCAGCCAGGCGCCACGCACTCCCGCCGGGAGCCAGGCACCCAGCGCGCGCTCCCACACCCGCAGCGTGCCTGAACCCGCCGCGCCCCCGCCCACCGTGGGCCTGCACCCGCCGGACAGCAGAAGCCGCGCTCACCCACACCCGCCCGCCCGAGCCGCACACTCGCCGCGCCCATCCGCCCGAGCCCGCCCGCCGCGGTCCTCACCAGCACCCGCGCCCCGCTCGCCAGCAGCCGCCTCCGCCCGTCGCAGCCGCGCCACGCCAAGCGCAGCCGCGCCCCCGCCCGGTCCCATCGCGCCCACGCGCGCATTCGCGGCTCCCACCGGCAGCTGCACGCTCGCCGCACCCGCCGGAGCCGCTGCACCCGTCCGCTCGCCGGAGCCGCGCACCGACGCACCCCGCCCGCAGGCACCCGCGCACCCACCCCACCCCGCCCAGGCCGCTCGTCGACACCGCCGCGCCCGCCGCGCCGCTCGCCGCACCTGCCCGCCCCGCCGCCACGCGCCGCCGCGCCGACAGCCGCTCCCGACCCTCGGCCCCACCCTGTGCATCGCCCCCATCCCCTTCCGCCCCAGCGCCCCACCCCGCCCGGCCCGACCGTATCGCGCGTGTCCCACCGGCGGCCGTGTCGCGCGTGTCCCACCGGCAACAACGGCCCCACCTGCACCCCAGACGTCGGGAACCGGCCTACCACAGCGCCGCAAACGCCGTTACCGTCGTTGCGACCTGCGGAAGGGGCACATGGACCACAGACGACTCGCCCGCACCTCGCGCACGATCGCGTTGATCGGCGTGGGCGGTGTGACGTGTCTTGTGTTGTTGCCCGTTGCCATCAACGCGGTTACCGGTGGGTCCGCGTTGCGGGTGCTCGGGCCGTACGCCGGCTGGTTGTGGCCGTCGTTGGTGTTGCTTGTCCTCGTCACCGCCGGGTTGGCCGCGTGGGAGCCGTTGAGTGCTCGGCTGGTGCAGCGGCGGCCTGCTCATCCTGCCAACCGGGTTGCGGCGCTGGACCGGGTCGAACGGTACGTCCGGGCTCGGGTGGACGGGTCGTTGGCGGTTCAGGTTCGGCTCAAGCTCGGGGTGGTGCCGCGGGTTGGGCCTGCCTTGCCTACGCGGATCCGGGCGCCGTTGGTCGTGGCGGGCGAGAGCGGGTGTGGGAAGACCTCGTTGTTGCTCGACCTCGCCGGAAGGCTGCTGGAACGGGCGCGTGCCGATCTCGGTTGGCCCGTCCCTGTCGTGGTGGACCTCGGAACCTGGAGGCCTGAGGACGACTTCGGCGACTGGCTGCTGCACGCGATCAGACGGCGGTACCGGATCGGGGTTCGGCTCGGGCGCACGTGGTTGCGAGAGCAGCGACTCACGATCCTCTTCGACGGGCTGGACGACCTCCCCGCCGAACACCGCCCCGAGTGCCTGCGCTGGATCACCGCCCTGAAACTGCCGCAGGTCGTGCTGTGCAGCGCGACCGACGACTACGAGAACCTCCCCCGCTACGACGTCGTCCACGTGGAACCGTTGCGCCGCACCGACGTCCTCGACCTGATCGCCGCCTGCGAACCCCGCCTCGACGGCCTGCACGAAGCCCTCACCAAGGACCCTGACCTGTGGGACGAGGTCCGCACCCCGCTCGCCTTCGACCTCCTCGCCCTCGCCCACCGCGCCGGTCGCGCGGAGTACCGGGGTGGCGTGCTGGACACCTACCTGGTCGAGTCCACCGCCCGGAGTCCCGAACGCACCACACCGACCCGCACGCTCCGCGCACTGCGGTTCCTCGCCCGCATCGCCCGCCGCCGCAACGACCTCCGCGCCCGCCACCGCCTGCCCCACCGCCGCGTCTGGCTGGACTTCGTCGACGACCCCATCACCTGGCGCCTGTTCCGACGCGCGACCCCGGGCGCGCTGGCGGGCCTGCTGGCCGGCACGTGCCTCGTCACCGCCCTGGAACTGGGCCTGCCCACCGCCCTCGCCGCCGCAGCCGCCGCCACCGCCCTGCGTCGCGGCCGGTTCGACGCCACGACCACCGACCGCCGGCGCGGCCTGCGCTGGGCGGTCACGGGCTTCGTCGCCGGCACCGCCACCGGCGCGGGACTGTCCATTGTGGGCGGTTGGCTCGGCGCCCAGGCGGCGCGGTGGCCGGCGTTCGTGACCTTCGCCCTGGTCCTGCTCGTCGCCTTCGTGATCACCCTGGCCCTCACCGGGGACCGCTACTGGGCCGTCGCCGGCGCCCTCGCCCCCACCGCCGTGATGATCTGGACCGGCCCCTCCGCGGACCTCCTCAGCGGTCTGGGCATCGGGCTGCTCACCGGCACCGCCGCCGGCCTGGTCACCGCAGGCCTGGCGAAGGTCTGGCGGGACCTCGACCGGCCCGCGGCCCGCGCCCTGCACTGGCTGCCGCTCGCCGGCCTGCCCGCCACCGCCCTGGCCGCCGCGCTCGGCGCGCCCCTGACCCTCCACGCCGCCCCGATCACCGGCCTGCTGATCGGCCTCGCCGTCACCCCCACCCTCCGCCCGCTCGACCCGATCGCCGAACTGCTCGCGAAGGCCCTGGCGCTGGACGAGTTCCCGTTGCGCCGCAAGGCGATCATCCAGTCCGCCCGCGACCGGGTCCTGCTGGTCGACGACAACCGCTTCCCGCACGCCCTGGTCCGCGACCACCTCGCCGACTGCGACCCGGTCGAGCTGGCCGCCACCGTCGAGCGCCGCCGCGACACCCTCAGGCCCAGCGCGTCCGCCCCCAAGGCTTGAACACCGACAAAGCGGTGTTGACCAGGTACAACGTCAACGACACGCAGCACGCGACCAGCACGTCCGCGCCCGCACCGGCCACGCCGTCCGCCGCGTCGCGCACCCCGGACCGCAGCGAGAAGAACGTCGCCACCACCGCGACCACGGTCAGCACGAACTTCACCAGCACCCACCGGTGCTTCACCAGCCCCCACTTCGTGCCCAGCGACAGCACGAGCCCGGTCACCAGCGCCCCCAACCCCAGCGGCAGCACCACGTAGTCGGCCAGCACCACCATCGGCCGGTAGTACCCGGACAGGGCCAGCGCGAGGTCGCCCACGGTCACCCCCAACCACCCGACGGACGTGACGACGTGCAGCAGCAACCAGGACTTGCGCGCAACAGGCTTCATGCGGGTCACGCTCCCGGAACCGACCCGGTCACCACGTCCGCCCAGCAGCGGCAAACCCGGCTACGCCCGCCGACGTAGCTCCTCCACCGCCGACAGGTTGCCGTCCTGGTCCAACGACCCGCGCCGCCGCCCGCGCCACCGCAGGAACAGCAGCGCCAGCACCGCGACCAGCACCGGCAGCAGCACGGACGCCCCCGACACCACCAGCAGCAACAACACCCCGGCCAGCGCGAACACCGCCGTGTACCGGGCCTTGCTGCGCCGGGGCAGCAGCCGCACGGCCGCCGCCGCGCCCACCACGTACACCGCCACGAACTGCGCGGTCGTCAGCAGCACCAGCACCCGCAGGCCCAGCCCGGTCACGCTGACGAACACCAGCACCACCAGCGACAAGCCCACCAGCACCGCCAGACTGCGCCGCGGCACCTCCCCCGCCACACTGCCCCGAGACAACCGCCGCGGGAACGCCCCGTCCCGGCTCAACGCCGCCCCGAGCTTCGCCCCGCCCGCGTAGTAGGCGTTCATCGACCCCACGGTCAGCAGCACGGCGGCCACCGCCGCGCACACCTTGAGGTTGCCGCCCAACGCCCGCGCCAGCAGCTCACCCAGCGGCGCGGGCGAGTCTGACGCGCCCTGCACGGACACCGTCACGAACGCGACCGACAGGTACAGCAACGCGACCACCACCACCGCGTACCCGGCCGCGCGCGGCAGGTCGCGTTGCGGTTTCCCGAACTCCTGCGACAGGTGCGCGATGGCCTCCCACCCGGCGAAACTCCACACCAGCAGCGCCGCCGCCGGACCGATCGCCGTCCAGCCGTGCGGCGCGAAGGGCTCCAGGTTCGCCAAGTCGGCCGACGGGACCGAGACCGCGACGGCGGCGAGGACGAGCAGCACCAGCAGGCCCGCGAGCACGCACTGCACCCGTCCCGACGCCCGCAGACCCGCCCAGTTGGTCGAGAACACCAACGCCGTCAGCACCAGCGCGGTGACCAGCTGGGTCATCCGGCCGCCGCCGACCGCGTCGGCCACGTACGACCCGGCGAACAGCGCGGAGGCGGTCGTGCCCGGCGGGACGGCGAAGAAGAAACACCAGCCCACCACCGCCGCCGCGCGCTCGCCGAACGCCAGCCGCGCGTACGTGGACACCCCGCCGGCGTCCGGGTGGCGGGCGGCGAGGGCGGCGAACGTGGCCGCCAGCGGCGCGGAGACCATTACCAGACAGACCCAGGCGAGCAGCGACGCCGGTCCCGCGACCTCGGCGGCCAATGCGGGCACGGCGATGACGCCGGTGCCCAGCACGGCTCCCACGTACAACGCGGTGCCGTGCACGACGGTCAACGCGGGACGCGTGCTGCCCATGACGTGACAGCTTTCCAAATTCGCGGCGACAGCCCAAGGTCTCGACCGTTATCCGTGCGTGCACAAACGGCTACGCTGCGGTGACGTGGGCAGACCACGGGAGTTCGACGACGCGGCGGTCGTGGACGCCGCGATGGAGGTGTTCTGGTCGAAGGGGTACGAGTCCACTTCGACGGAGGACCTGTGCGCGCGCACGGGTCTGGGCCGCGGCAGCCTGTACAACGCGTTCGGCAGCAAGCACGGGCTGTACCAGCGGGCGCTGCGCCGGTACGCCGAGGTGGGGTTCGGGGCGCAGGCGGAGATCCTGGACGGTCCCGGCGGGGTGAAGCAGCGCTTGCGCGCCTTGATGGTGGCGGTGATCGACACCGACCTCGGCGACCCGTCCAAGCGCGGATGCCTCGCGGTCAACGCCGCCGTAGACGCCGGTGGCACGGACGACGTGGTGGCTGAGCAGGTGCTGCGGCAGTTCTCGCGCTTCGAAGCGGCGGTGTGCGAGGTGATCGCGTGCGGCCAGCGGGACGGCGAGGTCGCGGCGGACGTGGATCCGCTGGTGGCGGCCAGGGCGTTCGTCAGCGCGTACTACGGGTTGCGGGTGCTGGGCAAGGTCGTCCGCGACCGGCGGGTGCTGGAGGACGTGGTGGAGGGCGCGCTGGCGCGGTTATGACGTCCAGCGCGTGGGGCGGGTCAGGCCGTGCGGCAGCTTGGTCGTGGCGTCGCCCTTCGCCGCGTCGAGCTGGACCTGGGTGACGAACAGGGCGCCGGTGAGGTCGGCCCCGGACAGCTCCGCCCCGCGCAGGTCCGCGCCGATGAGGTCGGCTTCGCGCAGGTCGGCCCCGCGCAGGTTCGCGCCGATCAGGTAGGCCCCGCGCAGGTCCGCGCCGCGCAGGTCGGCCTTGACCAGCTTGCGGCCGATGAGGTCCGCGTTCCGCTTGGACTTGCGGCCCTTGACGTGCCGGCGGGCCTGGTCGCTGGCCTGTTCCAGCAGCGTGGCGACGGCACGCCAGCGGGGGCCGACGTCCAGGCGTGCCAAGGTTTCGGGCTCTCCGGCGGTGAGCTCTTCGATCTCCCGGCGCGCCTTGTCGAGCTGCGCGTGGAGGTTCTTCTGGTCCAACGCGATGGCCTGGGTGAGGTACCAGAGGAGTTCGTGCAGTTCCCGCATGATCGGGAAGACGTCGAACATCAGCTCGGCGGTCTCCGGCGCGTCGCGCCAGCTGCGGCCCCGGAAGGTCACCTGGGCGACCTGCTGGCCCGCGCCGAAGCAGTCGTAGACCGTGCAGCCGGGGAAACCGTTCTGCCGCAGGCTGGTGTGGATGCCGCAGCGGAAGTCGGCCTGGAGGTTGCGGCACGGGGTGCGGGCGGGCTTGTCGATGGCGAAGTCCGCGGACTTGGCGAACGCCGGGACCACGCAGCACAACCCGAAGCACCGAGCGCAGTCGGCGCGCAGCTCGGTCATGTCGCCAACGTGTCCAGGATGTGCTGGCCGTACTTGGCGAGCTTGTTCTCGCCGACGCCGTTGATGGTGCCCAGTTCGCCCAGGGTGGTGGGCATGAGCGTGGCGATCTGGCGCAGCGTGGCGTCGTGGAAGATCACGTAGGCGGGGACGCCCTGTTCCTTCGCGGTGGCCGCGCGCCACGCCCGGAGCTTCTCGAACACCGGCTCCGCCTCGGGCGGCATCTCGACGGCGGGCGCCTTGCCGGGCTTGGCGGCGGCGGTCTTGGCGGCCTTGGCCTTCTTCTCCGCCTCGCGCCGCATCATGACCTTGCGGCCCTTGTAGAGCACCTCTTCGCTGGCGGGCGTGAGGACCAGCGTGGAGTACTCGCCTTCCACGGACAGGTAGCCCTGGGCCAGCAGCTGCCGGACGACGCCACGCCAGCCGCTCTCGTTCAGCTCGGTGCCGATGCCGTAGACGGAGAGCGTGTCGTGGTCGAACTGGATGACCTTGGGGGTCTTGCGGCCCAGGAGGATGTCGATCGTCTGGCCGGCGCCGAACTTCTGGCGGCGCTCGTTGCGCAGGCGGTAGACCGTGGAGAGCACCTTCTGGGCGGGGATCGTGCCGTCCCACGTCTCCGGCGGGACCAGGCAGGTGTCGCAGTTGCCGCACGGCTCGCCGCTCTGGCCGAAGTAGTTGAGCAGCTGGACGCGGCGGCACTCGACGGTCTCGCACAGCGCGAGCATCGCGTCCAGGTGCTGGTTGAGCTTGCGGCGGTGGGCCTGGTCGCCCTCCGAGTCCTGGATCATCTTGCGCTGCTGCACGACGTCCTGGAGGCCGTAGGCGAGCCAGGCGGTGGAGGGCAGCCCGTCGCGGCCGGCGCGGCCGGTCTCCTGGTAGTAGCCCTCGACGGACTTCGGCAGGTCGAGGTGGGCGACGAAGCGGACGTCCGGTTTGTCGATGCCCATGCCGAACGCGATGGTCGCGACCATCACCAGTCCCTCTTCCCGAAGGAATCGGGATTGGTTCTCGGCGCGGGTGTTCGAGTCCAGTCCGGCGTGGTAGGGCAGCGCTTTGATGCCGTTCGCGTTGAGGAATTCCGAGATCTTCTCGACGGAATTGCGCGACAGGCAGTAGACGATCCCCGCGTCGCCCTGGTGCTCGGTGGTGAGCAGTTCCAGGAGCTGTTTCTTCGGTTCGTTCTTGGGGACGATCCGGTACTGGATGTTGGGCCGGTCGAAACTGGCCACGAAGTGCTTGGCGTCGCCGAGGTTGAGCCGCTCGGCGATCTCCGCGTGGGTGGCCTGGGTGGCGGTCGCGGTGAGCGCGATGCGGGGGACGTCGGGCCAGCGTTCGTGCAGGTGGGAGAGGGCGAGGTAGTCGGGCCGGAAGTCGTGGCCCCACTGCGACACGCAGTGCGCCTCGTCGATCGCGAACAACGCGATCTTGCCCCGCTCCAGGAGCCGAACGGTCTGCTCCACCCGCAGCCTCTCGGGCGCGAGGTAGAGCAGGTCGAGCTCCCCCGCGAGGAATTCCGCCTCCACCAGCGACCGCTCGTCGTAGTACTGGGTGGAATTGAGGAATCCGGCCTTGACGCCCAGATCGCGCAGCGCGTCCACCTGGTCCTGCATCAACGCGATGAGCGGCGACACCACAACCCCGACCCCGTCCCGCACGAGCGAGGGGATCTGGTAGCAGAGCGATTTACCGCCACCTGTGGGCATGAGGACCAGCGCGTCACCACCACCGATGACGTGCTCGACGATCTCCTGCTGGTCGCCGCGAAAGGAGTCGTACCCGAACACCCTCCGCAGAACCTCATGCGAACCCACGAACCGATCCTAACGACCCCCACCGACAGTCAGCCGCACGCCCCGCTCGAACACATGTTCCCGATGCCACGCGAAGTACCCCGCCGACCCCGGGTGGTGCGCCCCCGCCACCCGCCCCGCAAGCTGCGCCAACTGCTCCGCCAACGCCCCTTCGACCGGACTGGCCACCACCGTCCCGTCCGCTCCGACGGTCACGTAGCCCAGTTCGAAGAGCCGGTCGCATCCCAGCGAACAGGCCAACATCGCCACGTTCCGCAGGTCGTTGCGCTCCTCGTCGGAACACTCGGCCCGCTTCTTGATGTGCGCGGCCACGAGCAGATCGACCGGCAACTCCCGCCCGCACAGCGCGCAGGTGCCCACCGCCGCGTCCCCGATCAGAACGTGCCGCAACGCCCCTTGCTCAACCCGATACTTGGCCACCGCCGTCCGGTCCAACACACCAAACTGCGGATCTGGCGCGACCGGCGCGTACCCGAGCGACACAGCGGCCGGCTTCTTGGTCACCACAGCCCGCGGCAAGGTCGCCAACACCGCCGCCACAAACGCACTCCGGTACCGCAACTCCTCAACGGAGGCCAACACCCGCCCCCGCGCGAACAGCTTGTCCAGCCCTTCCTGCACCCAAGCGACCGGCACCAACTTCCCCTGCGGCGACCGCCCGGTAGCGACCAGAACGTTCCGGGCATCCACCTCCAACACCCGGTTGACACTCCCGTCCACCGTCACGAGCTCCCGCCCCACCAACCGCTGCAACACGTCCCCGGCCTCCGGCGCCACCGGCACCGGCAACCCGACCCGCCGCAACAACGCAGGCTGATCCACGACGTCAGCGAGGTAACTCCCCCGCACCACATCCACGGCCTGCGCCCGAACCGCCGGGTCCGCCAACAACCGCGCAGCCCCTTCGGTAAACCCGGCAACCGCGTCCACATCCGCTGAGGTGGGAACGTCCACCACCCCATGCCGCTCCCACAGATCAGCGTCCGCGCCGAGGTGCCAAAACGGGTACTGCGGCGTATTCCGAGACGCCCCGAACTCGGCCAACACAGCACCGACCCCGTCACGAAAGTCAGGCCACCTGAACAGCCGCCCCCGCCCCGCCGCCAGCTGCCCGATCGCCCACAGCAACGCCAACGGCTCGTGGACAGTGGGCGACTCATGCCGCTGGTGGCGGTCGAGCGACCCCAAAGTCACCATCAACTTCTCGACGCGATCGCCCCACACCCGGTCTACGTGGAAGCTCGGTTCGCCCGGCGCATCATCCGTCAAACGCACGCGTACACGGTGCCAGACTGGTAGTTCTGGATCATGCAGGTGTACCGAGGCACGGTCGCGAAAGCGGGCGAAGAGCTGCGGCCCGGGGGTGACGCGTTCGTCCGGCGATGCGCGGAGGACTTCCGCCGGCGACGGGGTGAACTGCCCGGTGAGGCGGAGCTGCGCAGTTGGCGCAACAGCTGGCCGGTCCTCGTCGACGCCCTCGTCCGAGCAGGGCTCGGTGACCTCGCCCTCCTGCTCGAGTACGAACTGCCCAGGTCCTCCGAGCGGATCGACGCGCTGGTCGTCGGAGCGCGACCGGACGGTGGCCTGACCGGCGTGGTGGTGGAGCTCAAGCAGTGGGACCAGGTCACGGCCGCGGACTCGACCGAGGCGGAGACCCGCGGTGAGCGACGGGGTCACCCGTGCCTGCAGGCGGCCGGGTACGTCAGCCACCTCGAGCAGTGGCTCGCCGACGAGGTCCTGCGGCTGGAGTTCCGGGGCGCCGCGGTCCTGCACAACGCCGACGACCGGTCGACCGCCTTGCTCAGCGGAGCCGTCAAGGGGCGTGTGGGCAGCGGTGACGTGCCGGTGCTGGGACGCCGTGAGCTGGCTGAGCTGGCCCCGCACGCCTTGGCGGAGCTGCTGCGGTGCGGCGACCTGGCACCACCAGCCGAGTCCCGGCTGGCCGAGTTCCTCGCGCTGCGACCACAGCCGTCGGCCAAGCTGCTCGACGAACTCGACACCGTGCTGCGGCAGGAATCGCGGTTCCGGCTGATCGGCGCGCAGCAGGAGGCCCAGTCGCTGGTCTGGAAGGCGGCGACTGACGTGACCGCCAAGCGCAAGCGGGTGATCGCGGTGTCCGGTGGCCCTGGTACGGGCAAGACGGTGATCGCCATGCGGCTGGTGGTGGACCTCTCACGCCGGCAGACCGAGCCGAAGACCGAAGCCAGGTTCCTCACCCCGTCCGGCACCCTGCTGGCGCAGCTGAAACGCGCCGTAAAGCACGTGGACGGGGCCAACGGGATGTTCGGCCACCCAAAATCGCACCCGCCGGTCACGCCGGTCGTGCCCGTGGTGGACGAGGCGCAACGGCTCACGCGCGAGGACTGGCAGATGGAGCGACTCATGACGTGTGCTCCGGTCAGCGTGTTCATGCTGGACGAGCGACAGGTGATCCTGCCGGACGAGGGCTACCGCGTCGCCGAGCTGCGCGAGCTCGCGCGGCGGGTGGGGGCCGAGTTCCACCACGTCGAGCTGACGAGCCAGTTCCGCTGCGGCGGTTCCCTGGCTACCTCAACTGGCTCGACCGCCTGTTGTCGCCGGACAAGACGCCCGAGCCGTGGACCGAGTCGGACTACGACTTCGACATCGCGCGCGACCCGGACGACCTGGACGCCTGGATCCGGCACAAGAACGCCCACGGGTTCACCGCGCGCATCGCGGCGGGCTACTGCTGGACGTGGACCGAAGTCGACGCCAAGCAACCGCTGGTGGACGACGTCGTGATCGACTGGACCGACCGGAACGGCGAACGGCGGACGTGGCGCCGCCCGTGGAATGCCCACGTAGAGCACAAGGACCCGGCGGGCACGGTGATCGCACCGGGCCGCAAGTTCTGGGCGACGGACGCGGGCGGCCAGAACCAGGTCGGCTGCGTGTACACCTGCCAGGGCCTCGAGTACGACCACGGCGGCGTGATCATGGGCCCGGACCTCGTGCGGCGTGGCGGCGAGTGGGTGGCCCACCCGAAGGAAAGCCACGACAGCTGGGTCAACGGGCTCACCGCCGAGCAGTACCTGCCGTTGGCGTTGAACATCTACCGGGTGCTTGCCAGCCGCGCGATGTTCGGGTGCCGCCTGTACTCGACCGACCCTGAAACCCAGGCTTTCCTGCTCTCCCTGCGCCCGTAGCCGCTAGTCCGGGAAGTCGTTGTTCCACACCGGCTCCATGTGGATCCGCCGGGCCGCCGGGGCCGGGAGCCGTTCGAACCGACCCGGCTCCAGCCGGTACACGCAGTCGATGCGCACGCTGTGCAGGAGTTCCACGCCGCCGTGGTCGGGACGGGCGGGGAACAGCGCCGTCAACCGCACGACCCTCTCGGGACAACGCGGCGCGTAGTGCAGGAGTTGGGCCACCGCCTGACGGACGCGTTCCCGCGCGATCCCGCCCTTGGCCTCGATGACTTCCGCACCCTCGGGCCGGACGGTGTACATGTCCGAGATGCCCGACTCGGACCTGATCCGCTTGAACTCCACCTCGGGTTGTGCCTCGACGTACTCGGTCATCAGCAGCGACTCCGTTCGCCGGACGGTGATGTCGCGCGCTGTGCGGCCGTACGTGACCTCGGCGGTGAGGTGGGCTTCCAGCGCGACGACCATCCCCCGCTCCAGCTGCGATTCGACGTACTGCTGAGCGGCTTCTTCCGCGGCACTCGCCCGCCTGCCGAGCCCTTCGAGGACTTGGCGCACGAGAACGTCGTCGCTGACGACGCGGCCCTGCCGGAACGGTCCCACGAGCTCGCCGCCCGACACCTCCTCGAGTTCCCGGTAGGGGATCCGCAGTCCGTCGTCCAGTGTGATCAGGCTGTACACGTTGACGAAGGTGTCCGTGTCGCCCGGCTCCTTCCACAACTCGACGGCGAACGCCTTGTTGCGGAAGCTCGCGCCGACCTCGCCGATGGCCCCGATCTTGTTGTCCCAGGTGAAAAGGGCGACATCACCCTGTCGCACCTGCTTCATGGCCTCGTCGTGGTAAGGACGGGTGCCCCAGAACCGGGCGCGCCCGTCCGGGTGGAGACGGTTCAGCGCGGTCCGTTCACCGTCGAGCAGCTTCGACAGGTACCGGGCCTCACTGAACACCACTTCGTTGTGCAACGTCTTCACCCGATTCCGCTTGGCCTCGGCGTTCCGCACGGGTTGGATCAGCAATCGGGTCATCGCGGCAGGGCTCTCGGTCGGGGGACGATGATCGGATCGTCGCACAACGGCGGCCGCTCCGCGTGCAGACCTCCAAGCCCTCACCGCCGGGCCGCAATTCTGCGGCCAGTCACCGAGTTGCGGCGAACACCGAAGCCGCGTGGCACCTCGACGGCTGTCCGCGCGCTCACCTCGGCCCATACGCCTTAGGGGTATCCGAGGGCAGACGGCGCCACCACGACGCGCAACGACATCGAGGGCAACCCGCACACGGCGGTGCAGGCTGGCGCCATCTCGGGCGGTGTTCACTTCCACGCGTCCGCCACCGCGAACCCCGTGGTGCCACAGCAACTGCCCGCCGCGCCTCGCTCGTTCTCCGGGCGCGAGCCGGAACTCACCTCGCTCACCGAGGCCGTCGACGACGATGACCGGCACGGCACGACCGTCGCGATCTCGGCGATCGGCGGCATGGGCGGTATCGGGAAGACGTCGCCGGCGCTGCACTGGGTCCACCTCAACCGGTCCCGCTTCCCCGGCGGCCAGCTCTACGTGAACCTGCGCGGGTTCGACCCGGATGGCAAGCCGCTGGACCCCGCGGTGGCCGTCCGGGGGTTCCTCGACGCGCTCGACGTCGCGCCCTGCTCCATCCCCGCCGACCTCGACGCGGAGGCGGCGCTGTAGCGGACGCTGTTGGCCGACCGCCGGGTGCTGGTCATGCTCGACAACGCCGTGGACGAGCACCAAATGCTGCCGCTCCTGTCCGGCACCGGCACGTCCGCCGTGCCGGTGACCAGCCGCAACACGTTGAGCGGCCTGGCAGGCGCGCATGGGGCCCGATTGCTGTCGCTGGACGTGCTGAGCGTCGAAGCCACGACCGCGATGCTCGAGGGCCACCTCGGCGCGGACCGGGTGGCCGGTGAGCCGGACGCGGTCCGGGCCGCTCCCCGCCAGCGCCGTTGGCTCCTGCTAACCAGACGACCCCAGCTTCATCCGCTTCATCCGCGAACGAGACTCACCGCCTACTGTTGTTCGAGGGAAATACCGGAGACAGGAGTTCCCTCCGGGAGGTCTTTGACTTGCTTGTAAAGCTGACCGGTCAAAGACCAGTACACCTCGACGTCGACCACTTCAAGGTTGTCGTCATCATCAGTGCCACCGAGGAATGGTGGCGTGCGATAACCGACGCATTCGGCAAAGCCGAGCCGACGATCGTCGTGCGACGCCCGCCACTCCTCGAACCAGTCGACGGCGAGAGCGTCGGACGCGTAGTCCACCAACTCGACCTCGTGGAACTCGCGCAGGCTGACCGGTATCTGGTAGCGCTGGACTTCGGCGAGGCCGATCAGCTTGATCATCGGCTGCTCGTCGGAGTACGCGTCCGGGTCGAGCACGAAGTTCCGCCCCAACCAGTCGAAGGCGAAGGCGATCACGTTGGCGTATTCACCCGGGAAGGTGGCGCGGATCGTCCGCGTGGCAGCGCGGGAACTGACCTCCGAGTGAACCCGGTAGACGCCCGAGCCGAAGCTGCCGCCGCCCCACGTCCGCATCACATCGGCAAAATCCGGGATATCACCGCCAACATGCGGTACCCAGGGCGCGATCGGGGAGTCGACCGGCCCGTACTTGTTCAGGAACTTCTCGAACACGACCCGGCCTCATTTCTCGCAGATGGAAATACCACAGATCCGGGTACCGGCGGGCAGATGCCTGATCCGAGCATGGATCTGCGCACCAAGCGACCGGTTGACCGAACGATCCAGCGGACTCATGTTGTTCACGGTGTCAGCACCACCGAGTTGCAGGTCGGTCATGTGATCGACATCGCTTCCGTCCGGTACCGCGTTGCCATCACCACGGTACCGGGTGGAAGCCGACCTCGACCCCCTCTGCGGTTTGGAGACAACCAGGTCGACACCGTTGAGGTGCTCGACCTTGGCATCAGCCGCCGCGATCTGCTCATCGCTCCATTCATCCATGTAGGTGAGGTCGAGGTGAACGTCGTCTCCATCGCCGCAATTGTGCACAAGGACCGACGCGGATGCCACGACCACGTGGTACGTGTGGACCCCGGCGACGGTGAGGTCGTAGACAGGCTCGAACTGTACGAATGTTCGAACATCGACGACCTTCGGCTTCGTGCCATCCGCCGCGACGAGGTCGTGCCCCGCTTCGAGATCACCAACGGCGACGAACCCGTTCTCGCTGCCAACCCACACCGGGTGCCAAGAGGTCGCGTCGATCGTGCCGGTGGCGCCATCCTCCGCCGTGACGGTCAGGCGGGTCATGTCGCCTTCGTCGTCGTGCACGATGGCGCGAACGACCTCGCGGTCCGTGGTCTCGCCGGTCGACGGATCCGTGGCCTTGACCTTCTCGCCGATCTCCACTTTCTCGATCGGCTTCGTCGACCCGTCCGCCATCAGAACGAGCGTTCCGGCGACGAAGCTGTGCTTGAACAGGCAATTCGCCGGAGGTCGGTCGGCGGTCAGCTTGTTGAACTTCTCCGTGATCGCCGCCGACACCTTCTCGGTGATCGCCTGGACCCGACGCAGCACACCCTTCGCCTTGTCGATGATCTTCGCTAGCCGATTGACCGCCTTCAGCGCGTTGTAACCCGCCTCCAGGATCTTCCCGACCTTGCCCCAAGGCACCAAGCCCGTGATAACGCCCGCACAACCCCAGATGTCGCCCTTGGTGAAGCAGTCGACGATGTCGTTCCAGCCCGAGATGTCCTTCAAGACCTCCCAGGCGACCTCCTTGATGACGTCCCACTTGGTCTTGTGGGCGTCGGTGAGGGCGCGCTGGTAGTCCTCCCAGCTGATGCCCGCCTCGGCCAGACCCGCCCGGGTCGCTGCGTCGGCGTCGTTGGAGGCCTGCTGCCACGCCCGTTCACGCCACCGGTAATAGTTGCGTTCCTGGTCGTACGTGTCGTTGTTGTCGTCGAACACCGCCGGGTTGCGGCCGCACAGGACGCCGTCGGGGCCGCAGTCGCGGATCATGCCCGTCGGGTCGCTGAAAGTCACTGGGCTGTTGTTGGCGTACGCGTATCCGTTGAGCTGCTGCGGGTCGTTGTTGTCCATCACCGGGTCGACCGACAGGAAGCGGCCCGAGGAGGAGTCGTACAGGCGGGCGCCCACGCTGGTCAGGCCCGATTCGTCGTTACGGCCGCCGACGAAGCCCAACTTGTCCGGCCACGGCGGCACGTCGCCGCGCAGCGCGCCGTACGGGGTCTGGCGGCGTTGGGCGATCTCCATCGAACCGGCGGTCACCGCCAACTGGTTGGTGCCCTGGTGGTCGCCGACCATGTACTTCAGGCCCGTGACGCTGTTGCGGACCGCCACCACGTGGCCGTTGTGGCTGTACTGCCGCGTCCACGACGGTGTCGTGGTGCCCGTGTCCAGGCGGATCTCCTGGCCGAACACGTGCAGCGTCGTCGCCGACGGTTCGCGTGAGATCAGCCGACCACCGTCGGCGTCGTAGAGGTAGCGGGACTCCTTGCCGTCCGGGTTGACGATGCGGGAGACGTTGCCCTCGGCGTCGTACTCCAGCTTCTGCTCGTCGCCTCCGATCTTGCGGGACTTGGTGCGGCCCGTGTTGTCGTAGTCGAAGGTGTCCAGCGAGGTGCCGTTGGGGCCGGTCGTGGTGACCGACCGCGCGGTGTGCGGCTGCGGTGCGCCGGCCGCGGGGTAGGTGGTGGTGCGGACCGTGTCGCCGGCCGCCTTGTGCTGGGTCTCGGTCAGGCGGTTGCCCGTCTTGTCGAACGTCCAGGAGTTCCAGTACGGGGCCGCGCCGCCCAACGCCGTGGCCGAGCGGGTCTGGGCGCAGTCTCCGGACGACGGGGTCCACGCCTCGTTCATCCGGCGCAGGTAGTCGTAGGCGAAGCACTGGATGTCCGCCGGCCGTCCCTGCGGCGTGTCGGCGATGCGGGTGATGTTGCCCGCCTGGTCGTAGGTGTAGTTCCGGTCGGCGATCCGGCTGTCGGTCTGGGTCTCGCGGTCGACCTGCGTGCGGGTCAGCCGGCGTGAGCCGGTCTCGTAGGTGTTGGTGACCCAGACGTTCTTCGCCGCCGCGTCCTCGCTGCCGTAGACCTCTTGCAACACCTCGCCGAAGCTGGAGTAGCCGGTGTGCGCGACGTACAGCTCGTTGCCCTGCGTGGTGTTCGGCAAGCCGATGTCGTTGTAGTACGTGCCGACGGCCTCACGCGGGACGATCGTCTTCCCGCCGGACACCACCGCGTTGTACTGGGTGACGAAGGGCTTGCCCGTCGGCGTGTACGTCTGGCGCAGGGTGTAGGTCGTGCCGAGCACACCCTCCACGGTCGGGATCGTCACCGTCTCGCCGGTCGGTCGCCCAGCCGGGTCGTAGCTGTAGACCTTGCGCTCGTAGGCGTGGCCGTCGACCAGGCGGCGCGACAGCGTCGGGAGGCCGACACCGCCGGTCAGCGTGTCGTACTCCCACTCCGCCACCTTCTTGCCCGCGGTCGAGCCTTCGTAGCGGGCGGTCTGCCGGCCCAGGTCGTCGTAGCGGTTGGCGATCGTCCGGCCCTGGCTGTCGGTCGTCGACGCGATCTGGCCGAGCACCGTGTAGGTGGTCGTGCTGTGACCGGTGTCCGGGTCGTCGGTGGCGATGACGCGACCGCGCAGGTCGTAGGTGTAGCGCCAGACGTTGCCCGCCGGGTCGGTCACGGTCTCCAACTGGCCCGCGGCGGTGTATGTGTACTTCGTGGCGTCGTAGGGGGTGCCGAGGCCGTCGGTGTACTGGCGCTTCTCCAGTGCCCGGCCCTGCGCGTCGGTGATCACGGTCGTGGCAGTGCCGCCGCGCGGCGGAGTGGTGTGGACGCGGTCGCCGCCGTAGGACGTGACAGTCGACCATTGCTCCACGCCGAGTTTGCGGAAGGTCGCCTTCACCGGGCGACCCATGCCGTCGTACTCGGTGATGGTCTGGCCCGGCACCTCGTTGTCGAACGCGCCGGTCAGGGCGCCACTGGGGGCACCGCTGTTCCAGTAGACGCCGTTGGCCTTGTAAGGCAGGCCACGCGAGTCGTAGTAGGTGTCCGACACCTGGCGACCGCCGTTGGGCGCGGGCGACTGGGTCTGCCGTTCCCGCAGCAAGCCGTCGTAGAGCGTGTACACGGACAGGTACTGGTTGTTGTCCTGCAACCGCTTGCTGACGACGACACTGGCCTTGTCGTTGTTGTAGTGGTACTCGAACTCGGCGTCGGCCTTGGTGGTCGCCGGGTCGCGGCCGGGCGTCCAGGCGGCAGTCAGCCTGCCCAGCGGGTCGTGCTTGAGCGTGGCACGGCGGTTGTTCACGTCCGATGACGCGACCGAGGTGCCCCACGCCGGATTGAGGAACTCCCTCGACACGTGGCCCAGGGGGTTCGTGCTCGACATCTCCGTCAGCGGACCGTCCGCGGGCGTGTAGGTCGTCGTGGTCTTCTTGTCGTCGGCGTTGTGGACGTCGAGCGGCCGGCCATACTTGTCGTACGTCGCGCGCGACGCCATCACCCAGGACTGACCGGAGGCGTCCCACTTGTCGAGCACCTCTGCCTTGGTGATCAACCCGCGGGTCGGGGGCGTGCCGAGCGGCTGGTCGTCGTAGTAGGACCTGGCCAGGGAGAGGATCGTGGTCGGCGAAGCCGCGACTGAGCAGTCGCCCTTGACCGTCTCCACCTGGTGCGCCAGCGTCAGCAGCCGCAAGTCCTCGTTGCGCGCGAACGTCGAGGTCGTGCACGACTCGTCGCCGGGCACCGCGGTGTCGCCGTGGTCCTCGACCCGCCAGGCGATTCCTTCGGCGGTGAACTGCTTGTCCACTCTTGTGCGTCGCCAGGTCCCGTCGGACAGCTTCGTGCGCCCGCGGACGGAAGCGTTCCCGGTCACGAACGCCTTGTTGCCCGCGGCGTCGGTGGCGGTGGGGGTGTCGGGCAGGTACGGGTCGTTGACCGAGGCGGACACGAGCTCCCCGGCGTTGTACTGCCGGGTCTCGCGGACGAACCCGCGGAGGCGCTCGACGTCCTCGACGCGCTCCTTCTCGCTGTTCTCGGTCCACACGTCGCGGACGGCACCACCGGGTAGCCGGTCGCCGTCCATGCCCCGCTGGTACTGGACCTCGGTGACCGTCTGCGGGCCGGGGGTCTCGCCCTTGGTGGTGCGGACCGTCTCGTAGCCCCGCCATTGCGACCACGTCCGGCGCTCCGGGTCGGCGAATTCGTTCTCGTCGAAGTGCCACATGGGGTCGCCGATGTACGTGTACCGGGTCTTGACCAGCTGCGAGGCCCCGGTGCGGTCGTCCTCGACAATCGAGGCGACGACGTACTTGTGGAACCAGTGCAGCTCCGGCTCGCGCGCGCCGTCGGGCGCCCACCAGGTCGGGTAGCACCGCAGGTTGTTCGACTCCGGTGACGCCGGCATCCGGGAGCCGATCGCGCAGTCCGCGTCGGCGTAGGTGATCTGCGTGTGACTGCCCGCCTCGCCGGTGATGGCCTCGATGCGGTACCGCGTGATCGGCGGCCGGTGGTCCCCGCCGATGTCCACGCGGTTGGCCAGGGACCGATGCGAGAAGACCGTCGCCGGGAGGGCGGCGCTGCCCCCGACCAGTCCGGTGTGGACGATCGAGCGGAGGTTCAGCGCGGGGGCCAGGCCGTCACCGGTGGCCAGGAACTGGTGCTCCAGCGTCCACGAGTCGACGTCCTGGTAGCCGCCGGAGGCCTGCGCGACCCGCGTCACGACCTTCGTCAGGCGTTTGGTGGAGAAGAACGACGGCGTGAGCCGGTGGGTGCAGGACTCGCCGTCCTTGCAGATCTGGTCGAACGGGACGTCCGGCCACGACGACTTGGTGCCGTCGCCCAGCTGCGCCGGGTCGCAGGTGACCGTCGCGGTCGGCAGGCACCGTTCCGCCGTCTCGAAGTTCACCTTCGCCGCGGGCGCGGCGTAGAAGTTCTCGTCGCGCAACCCGTACTCGACGCGGTCCAGCCAGCCGCCCCGCACGTACGGGGTGCCCTTGGCCGGGTCGGAGTTGCGGCCGTAGTTGTTGATTTCCTGGTTGTAGTAGTACGTCGTGACGTTGCCGTGCCGGTCGATCGAGTAGTCCAGGTTCCACCGGTACGCCTGCCGGCACCAGGAGCCGTCGAAGTTCCCGAGCTGGTGGCAGGGCTCGACATCGTGGTTGCCGAACACCGGCGTGGTCCACGTCGACCGCGTCTCCGGCTTGCCCTCGGTCCAGCCGGGGAGCCGGTTGGCGCCCAGGAAGTACTGGGTGCCGTCGGTGGTGGTGACCTTCCAGTGCTCGCCGTTGTCGTCGCCGTTGGCCGCGCCGAAGAGCCGTTCGACCCGCGCGCCGTCGTCGTTCTGCGCACGCCACTCCTGCGTGCCCGGGATGTTGACCAGCTTCCCGGACACGCCGGCGAGGCTGATCGTCGCGTTGTCGGTGGCCCAACACTGGTCACCGGTCTTGGTCTGTCCGTTGTTGCCGCCCAGGTCCAGGCTGCACGGCTTGTACTGCCGCTCGACGTACCCGCCGGGCGACATGTCCCAGCCGTCGCCGACCCAGGAAGCCTGGTTGTTCGTGGACGAGGTGCGCCCGTCGAGGCTCTGCGCGGAGTACCCGAGGGCCACCGATGGGGCCGCGCCACCGATCGCCGGCGGAACCCGCAGCGGGTAGCTGTAGGTGAAGTCACCGGACGCGCCGCCGGCGGTCCAGGAGCCCGCCGGCGCCAGGGAGGTGGCCGCGAAGCTGCCCGACGGTCCGGAGGCGGACGCCACCGCCGCGAACACCGTCGGCGTGGACCCCAGCGTGGTGCGTCCGGTCAGCGCCCCGGCGGTGGTGTTGTTGGCCGCCGCCTCGACCGGTGTCTGGACTTGGCAGGCGGCCAGTGCGGGCGTGGTCACGGCGCAGGCGGGCAACTGCACGAGGCGCAGGCGCGACCCGTAGTCACCGCCGAAAGCCTTGGCGATCGCCTTGTAGTCGACCGTGAAGACCAACGGCAGGCCGGTGGCGCCGCCACCGTCCGCGAGGGTGAACACCAACGCGGAACCGACCCGATCGCGCACCTGCCCCTTGACGATCTTGCTGCCCGGCGGTGCCGCCGCGGCCAACCCCACGGCGAGCGGGGTGCCGGGAATTCGCAGGGGCGTGCCCGCCGCCTGCGCGGCCACCTGCGCCGGCGTGGTCCCCGCCGCACCGAGGTCGACCTGGCCGGACGCGGCGGCGGGCCAGTAGGTGGCGGGTTCCACCGGCTTCTGCACGACCGCGTTCGCCGCGCTGTCGAGCGGCACCGAACCCACTGTCACGGTCTGCGCGGCGACCGGGTTCTCCTTCTGGAGCGCCGGTAGCTCCCAGGAGTACTGGTTACCCGGAGCCGCGACGGCTTGCGCCGTGGACATCACCATCATCGACACGACTGCGAGCGCGACGGCTCTCCTGCCCGCCTTCTTCGCGGCAGCACTCATCACAAGCCCCTCGTGGCAAAGTCGAAACAGGTCAGATGTGCTGCGTGCCGAGTGCGAGGTCACGAACGGCGTTCGTGTCGAGAACCCCGGAGTAGATCCGGACGTCGTCGATGTCGCCTGCCCACACGTGTGAGACCGTGGTCCCCGAGGTGGCGCCGCCGATCGACAGCGGCGCACTGGAGTCGGTGGCGCCGGTGACACCACTGCCGTCGGGCTGGAGGAAAACGTACGTGGACTGCCGGACACCGTTGACGTACAACGACATCCGCCCAGCCGGCGCGTCGAAGGTCGCGGCGAGGTGCACCCACTCGTCGGCGACCGCGGGGTGGTCGGAGCGCGCGTTCCACACGGTCCTGATCGACCCGATCGACGGCCGCGACATGGAGAACTCCCACCCGCCGCCGACCAGGCCCAGATCGAACGGCCGGAAGTTGGTGGAGTCCATGCTCACCACGGTCCGCGTCCCGGTGGTGGAGCCGCTGAGCCGCACCCACGCGGCGACCGAGAACGAACGGTCCACCCGCATGACCGCCGGCCGGGGCACGCCCACCCGACCGGTTCCCGAGGCGTCGTAGGCGAGCCACTTCTCTTCCGGCGGTGACGTCGGATCCGCGGCTCCGGCCCACGTCGTACCACCCGAGCGCGTCGCGGTCACCCCGGTCACCTCGTCCCGCGCGGTGGTCCCGGTCCGCTCGTCCAACTGGTAGCGGGCGCGCGGCACGACGAGGTTCGCCTCCCTCGCGGCTTCCTCGGCGGTCAGGACCCGGTCCCACACCCGGACGTGGTCGATCACACCGGGCAGGTGGTTGGTGCGCGCTCCCTGCCACCGCGCCGCGCCGACCACGAAGCTCCCGGTGACCTTCCACAGCGGCTGGGTGGTGGAACCCTGGAACCTGCCGTCGACGTAGAGCAAGACGGTGGCGCGGTCGGGCTCGTAGACGCCCAGGACGTGGGTCCACACACCCGCCTGCGACGGTGTCGTCGAGGTCGCTCGGACGAAACCCAGTCCGTCCTGCCTCGCCGCGGTCATGGTCCACCGACCTTCGGCGTGCTGGAGGTAGAACGGGCTGTGCGACGAGTTGTCCTGGCCCGCGACCGTGTACGCGCCGGTGGTGTTGGCGAGCTTTACCCACGCGCCCACCGAGAAGGACCTCGACGTGTCGACCACCGCGCTGGAAGTCCCGGCGACAGCTGTCGTGCCGTTGCCCACGAAACCGTTGCCGGCGTAGCCCGCCCCAAACGTCCCGCCGCCGCTCAACGTCAGGGGGCGGTTGCGCCCACTGGTGTCCGCCGCGATCGTGCCGGTGGTCTCGTCCAGCTTCCACTCGCCGACGGGACCCGTGGGCGGCGCGACCTTGAACGTGTACGCCGCACTGGTCGCCGACCGGTTGTTCGCCTTGTCGTACGCCGCCACGTGCAGCACGTTCACGCCTTCGCGGTTCGGCGTGACCGGTACCGTCACCGTGCCGTCGGCCGTGGTGACGCCGGCGAACGTCGCGGCGGCGGTGTCGTCGTTGAGCGACCAGCCGTAGCGCGCCACGTCCATCGAACCGCCGAAGCCGGTGTTGCCGTTGACCCTGAAGGTGAACATGCCGGTCTTGCCGACAGTTCCGTTGAACCCCGTGGTCGGGTAGTCCGCGGAAGACACCAGTGGCGTGTTCGGCGCGACGGTGTCCACGATGAATTCGCAGTCACCCGACCGCGGCGATCGGACGCTGCCGTCGCCGGTGTACACCGACCAGTGGTAGAGACCGTTCTCGACCAACGTGCCCGCCGCGACCGGGACTTCCGCGAAGGAACCGGACGGCACGTCGTTGCGGACGAACTCGGTCAGCGGGTCATGGCCTCCGGACGGACCCCTCTCCACGAGGAACCCCGTGTCGGTGAGGATCCCCTTGTCCGGGTCCGTCACCTTCGCCCGCAGGCGCGGCGTCAGCGTGGCCACGTACGGGCGGTTCGCCCCGACTGCGCAGGCCAAGTGGTCGGTGGCGTTCGGCCCCCACGCCTCCATGCCGAGGTCGGTGGGGGTGTTCGGGTAGCTGTTGTAGTGGACCTGGAGGTAGGGGTTGAGGTCGAACCTGCGCCAAGACTCGTTCAATTCACCCTCGTACTTGGCCCGCAACCCGAAGGTGGTGAGGCCCCAACCGTAGTGCGCCGCGTCGCTCACGGCCCGGGTGACGACGACCTCCGCGCCTGGGGCCTCCGGGCAGAAGGTCGCGTTGTTGCGGTGGTTGAGCTCGCCCAGCGTGTAGACCCACCCGGGCTGTGCGGTCCACCTCGTGTCGGGGCCGATGGTCTCGGTGAGCCCGATCTCGGTCTCCGACGGCGAGCACGAGTAGGTGTGGATGACGTTCAGGCCCAGGGTCGCGCCGTGGATCTGCTTGCCGATCATGTGGGTGGTGTTCATCTGCACGTACGAACGGGCGACGCCGTTGTTGTTCGTATCCAGTTCGGCGGCGTTGATGAAACCGGCTTTGAGATCGGCGAACGCGCCATCGGTGCGGTCGAGGTCCCGCGCCTCGGGCCACTGGTCGATGACCACTACGTGGTGCGCTTTACCGCAGGTGTCGCACGAGTAGGAGGGGTCGATCACGACCGGGTAGGTGGTGGCCGGGTCCAGCAGGAACCGCTGGTCGGGCCGGACGGCCAGGGTGTCGCTCCCGACGTCTACGCCCAGTTCGGCGCGCCGGTCACCCGGTGCCGGGCCGTCGGTGTGGTTCGTGCCCGACCCACCCGTGGAGTCCCACATCGTCGAGGCGTCACCGCTGAACACGGTCGTGCCCTGAGAATCGGTAGCGACCAGCCGGCCGGCCTCGGTCTCGGGGCTCGACACCGTCACGTTCTTCGCGTGGTTCCGGAACGCGATGGCCACCAGGTCCGGATTCCGCGCCGCTTCGCGGGTCTTCACCACCAGGACCTGGCTGAAGCCGCGGATGCCTGCCTCGACCTTCAGGTCGACGTCCGGCAGCACGTCCGGGTAGGTCAGGGTGGCCCCGTCGGCTGTGGGGACGGGCAGGTCGCGCTGCCACCCCAAGCCGATCTCCCGCTCACCGTCGACGACCTTCGCCAGCAGCGAGGCGCTCGACCCGGTCCCGCCCGGCGAGAACACGGTCTCTACCGGGGCGGCCTTCGGCGCGAAGGTCCCGTCCGGACGCCGTTCCAACGTCAGGTCAACGGGGACCCAGCCGCCATCCCGCCTCACCCGCACCGGTTGTGCGTGCTGGGTGTAGGTCATGGTCCCGTCGGGGTTGGCCGTCAACTCCTCGGTCTCCGTGGTGGCCGAATCCACCCGAACCGGCTTCCCGGCAGCCTTCGCGTACCCGGCGGCCGTCGCCTCATCGGGCGCGGAATCCGGGACGACGGGTGCCGACCGCGCCACCCCGGGCGCGACGACGACGCTGAGGAAAAGCGCAGCAACAAACGCGCGCAGGGCAAAACCCCGCGCGACGACGCGCGATCTCACTAAAGCCCCCCAAGGCCGACGCAGTGCGGCCCACCGAAACGAGATTCCCGACCCCGTTGAGGACTATGACGGGCTGCACTCGGTTCTGCAGCGACCGAACGGGTCAATCACGCTCCGTGCTGGGTACCGGCGGACGTCGGCGCTATAGACGTGTACTTCCACCTCTGGGCGGTGGGGTCGGTCGAACGGCCGGTCGGGGTGGAGTCATCCGCGGAGAACAAGCTGCGGACTTCACCAGGTGCTTCCATGATCAAGGCAGGCTCGTCGCCGGCCGTGATCTCGAAGGTGCTCGGCACGGCGACATCGTCGACCCCAACCGCCCGGAGGAATCGGCTTGCAGCAGCGGTCGTCGTGTTCCGTGTTGGGTGTCAGCGGACGTCGGCGCCGTAGACGTGTTGCACCCTCAGGGTGATCAGGACGCGGCGGTCGGAGACCATCACCGAGCGGTATTCGGACCAGTCCGGGTGTTCGCCTGCTGCTGAGCGGTAGTAGGCGACCAGGGCGTCCACCTCTGGGCCGTGGGGGTCGGTGGACGGGCCGGTCAGGGTGGCCGTTCCTTCCGCCGTGGCCCAGGACCAGCCGTCGGCGCTGGTGACCTCCAGGGCTGCCCTTGGGTCTCGGCGGAGGTTGGTGGTCTTGGCCAGGCCCTCTCGGGTGGAGATGAGGATCGTGCCGGCCTCGCGGTCGTAGAACGGGGTTACCGGGGACAGTTGTGGGCGGCCGTCGGATTTGAGGGTTGCCAGGACGCCCAGGCGGCTTTCCGACAGGAGGGCGTGCGGGTCGAAAGAGGTCATGGACCGATCTTGGACGCTGACACCGGGGGTGACGCAAGTGTTCCGCTGAGGGCGAAGGGGTAGCCGGAGGGGTGGATGTCGGACTCTAGGAGGGTGACATGCAGCCGTTTCCGTTCGTGCCCTTTGTGTGGCGGGACCCGTCCTGGCTGGGTGAGCGGGACGCCGGGGCCGACACGACCGACGCGACCGACCCCGCCGAGCGGCCCGACACCGGGCTCATCGGGTACGAGGTGGAGGCCACCGACGGTGGGATCGGCAAGGTGGACGAGGACAACGCCCTCGTGCCCGCCGACTGCCTGATGGTCGACACCGGACCGTGGATCTTCGGGCACAAGGTCGTCCTGCCGGTGGGCACGGTGCACCGCGTGGACCACGACGAGCGCAAGGTCTACGTCGACCGCACCAAGGAGCAGATCAAGAACGCACCGGAGTACGAGCCGGACACCGACCCCGACGACTACCGCCGCCGCACTGGCGACTACTACACCGAAAGCTACCGACTGCTACCGCCGATGTTGTGACCCAACGAAGGACGTTCCGGCTCAGGCGAGTGCCCTTGCGAGAACTTGGGGGGGCGACGTTCTCCCGGTAGAAGCCGATGCGAGAACACCGGCCACCTCCACGACCCCGCGCGGGCCGGTGCCGCGGTCCTCACCAACGACAAAGTCCATCGTGGACGCGACTCCGCCGCGGCAGCCGGTGGAAAGCCCACGCCTGCCCGCCACGGCACGCGCAACGAGCTGTTCGGGATTTGCGCAAATGGCTCAGAGCCGAGAAGGGGCGCACGTGGCGCGGAACAAGATCAGCCCCTGACCGCACGGGGTGGGTCAGGGGCTGGTCGGCTGGAGTGCCCCCGGTGCGACTCGAACGCACACTGGACGGATTTTGAGTCCGCTGCCTCTGCCGATTGGGCTACGGGGGCCGGCGGTGTGCACTCTACTGGATCAGGGTGGTGGGGCCGGCGGGTGGGTTCAGGAACGGACCAGGCGGGTGATTGCGGCTGTTGCTTCGGCCAGCTTCTCCTCCGCCACCTCGCCGCCCTCGGCCACCGCCTGGGCCACGCAGTGCTTCAGGTGCTCGTCGAGCAGGCCCAGGGAGACCGCCTGGAGGGCCTTGGTGGCCGCCGAGATCTGGGTGAGCACGTCGATGCAGTACTCGTCGTTCTCCACCATCCGCTGGAGACCGCGGACCTGGCCCTCGATGCGGCGCAGGCGCTTGAGGAACGCGTCCTTGTCCGCTGTGTAACCGTGCATCGCTCCCGGCCTTCCCTACCCTGGGCGGGTACCTCGCCCTCCAGGATAGGCCACTCGACCGGGTGTGACGGGCACCACGCGGACCTCCGAAGGGTGGCCTCACATTTCGCGGGTGGTGGTTAACGGCTCGAAATGACCCGTCCGGGGGCATCAGTCACATTTTCGGTACGAAAGGTTAGGCGATATTCCTTCCGTGCACTATGGTGTCGACCGGAGCGTGTGGCGCAGAACAAGTCGACGGCAACACGCGCTATGCGAGCACACACGGAGGAACAGTGGCACAGCAGACCGTCGTCCAACTCATCGACGACCTCGACGGCAGCGAAGCCGCCGAGACCGTGACCTTCGCGCTGGACGGTGTGGAGTACTCCATCGACCTGTCCAAGGACAATGCGGAGAAGCTGCGCGAGTCCCTGGCGGACTTCGTCGCCAAGGCGCGTCGCGCCGGTGGCCGCAAGCAGCGCAAGGGCAGCGGCAAGAGCACGGTAAAGGCTGGTGACAAGGCCCAGGCCCAGGCCATTCGGGACTGGGCGCGCGCGCAGGGCCACCAGATCTCCGACCGCGGTCGGATTCCCCAGGGCCTGGTGGTGCAGTTCCAGGAAGCCCACGCGTCCTGAACGGCTCCGGTGTTTCCCCTGCGGTCGCCCACGGGTGGGCCGCAGGGGGAAACCGCTGGTCAGAGGCTTGACGAGGGATTCGCGCGGCCCGGAAAGGCCGTGTCGAGCAGCCGCAGGAGCGCGGTCGCCTTGACGGCCGTCTCCTCGAATTCCTCCGCCGGGTCGGACAGGGCGATGACCGCGCCGCCGACCCCGAAACTCACCTTGTCCCGGTCCACCACCAGCGTCCTGATGACGATGCTGAAGTCGGCCGTTCCGGACAGTGAGAAGTAACCGAGCGCACCCGAGTAGACACCCCTCGGTCCCGCTTCCAGCCCGTCGATGATCTGCATTGTCCGGATCTTGGGCGCACCCGTCATGGACCCGCCGGGGAACGCCGCCCTAACCGCCGCGACCGCCGAACTGCCCGGCCGAAGTGTCGCCCGAACGGTGCTGACGAGCTGGTGCACGGTCGCGTAGGTCTCCACCGCGAAGATCCTGGGCACCTCGACGCTGCCGACTTCCGCGCAATGGCCCAGATCATTGCGCACCAAGTCCACGATCATCAGGTTCTCGGCGCGGTCCTTCGGGCTGGTCGCCAAGGCTGTGCGCAAAGCTTCGTCGTGCGCGGGCGTCGTGCCGCGCGGGCGGGTGCCCTTGATTGGTTCGGATTCCACGACACCGCGCCGGTCCACCCGGATGAACCGCTCGGGTGAAGTGCTGAGCACCGAGAGTGCACCGAAACGGAGCAACGCCCCGAACGGCGCGGGGCTTTCCGCGCGCAGGAACCGGTAGGCGTCCCACGGGTCCACCGCGCCCCGCCAGGTCACCATGTTGGTCAGGCACACCTCGTAGCTTTCGCCCGCGGTGATGGCTTCCTGGCAGGCGTCGACCAACTTCAAGTAGTGCGCACGGCCGTGCCTGAGCTGGACGGATTCCGCGCGCGCCCGCACCGGCGGCACGACCGGCGGCTCGGTGAAACCGCCCAGGAACGCCGCTGTGCGGTCCAGCCAGCCATCCTCGTCGGACAGCGCCAGCAAGTACACGCGTCGCTCAAGGTGGTCGAAAACGACGGCCCGGTCGGCGAACACGAACGCCGCATCCGGCTGCTCCGAACGGTGGGTCGCCTCGCCACCGCACTCGGCCTTCAGCTCGTACCCCAGGTACCCGACCCAGCCCAGGGCGAAGTCGAACGGCACGTCCGGCGGCGCCACCCGCCACGCCGCCAGGTCGTCCTCCAGCCACGACAGGAACGGCCCGGTGTACTCGGCGTCGCCCACGCGCACCCGGCCGGTCCACACGTCGTAGGTCGCCACGCGCGCGAGCGGCCCGCCGGCGTCCCCCATGACCGAGAACCGGCCCCGCTCCCCCGCCAGGCTGCTGTCCAGCCAGAACGCGTCCCCGGAGGCCCCGTAGAGGGCCTGGAACACCGCTTCGGGGGACGGGTGGACGTCCAGCCGCCGCACCAGCACCTCGTGCGCCACGGGCGGCGCGGCCGGCGGTGGCGGCGGCTCGGGCGTGGCGGCGGAGAAGCCGCCGGTGAGATCGCGGAAGTTGGCCAGCAGGTCGTGGCCGTGCGCGGTGCAGATGGACTCGGGGTGGAACTGCACACCCCAGCTCGGCCGGGACCGGTGCCGCACGCCCATCAGGACGTCCTCGGAGTCCGACCAGGCGATCCGCTCCAGCTCCGGCGGCAGGTCCGTGACGGCCAGCGAGTGGTAGCGGACCACGGGCAGCGGCGACGGGAGCCCGGCGAAGACGTCCACCCCGGTGTGCCGGACGAGGTCCACGACGCCGTGCCGGGGGGTCACCAGCCCCACCGTGGCCCCGTGGGCCAGGCACAGCCCCTGGTGGCCCAGGCACACGCCCAGCAGCGGCAGGTCACCGTGGTCGACCACCGCGCGGCACAGGCCGAAGTCGGCGGGGTTCTGCGGGCGCCCGGGACCGGGCGAGATCACCACGTTGTCGAACCGGCGCAGGTCGGACAGCCGGAACCCCGGGTCGTCGTTGGTGATGACGACCGGCTCCCGCCCGTTCACCCGTGCCAGGTACTGGAACAGGTTGAAGGTGAACGAGTCGTAGTTGTCGATGAGCAGGGTCCGCATGGCAGAACGAGACGGTACCTGCCCGAACACCCGGATGGAGTACCCCCGGGGGGCCGGTCACCGGACCGGCCCCCCGGGTCCTCCCCGACTCAGTCCAGGTGGAACTTCGGGTCGGTGACCAGCGCCGAGAGCTGGTCGGCGGTGAACGGCTGCCCGGACAGCGCCGGGTGGCCGGTCCGGTAGAACTCCTTGGCCTGGCCGATCACGACCAGCGTGCCGTCGTCGTGCCGGTGGATCGCGACCTCGTCGAGGTCGTTGCGGTCCATCGGGCCGCCGCTGGTGGGCGTCGCCGTCACGTAACCGACCTGCTTGCCGCCGACGGTCCGCACCGCGCACTCACCGCTGCGGATCGCCCACGCCGCCTCGGCCGCCTTGCACGGCGAGTCGACGTCGGCGAACCGGTTGCCCTTGGTGAGCACCATGATCCACAGCTTGCCGACGCCGGACGTGCCCTGCTGGGTCACCGGGGTGGTGCCCAGGTACTCCCAGATCTCCTTGCCGCCGTCGTAGTAGTCCTCGAACTGCGACTGCGTGTAGCGCATCGGCCCGTACCAGGTCTCGCCCGGGTCGCCCGGGGGCGTCAGTGGCGTCTTGTCCACCGCCTGGAAGGTCGCCGGCAGCGACGCGCCCAGGTCGTTGAGCGCCTGGACGGACTTGTCCGCGCGCGGTCCGGAGCGGGCCGTGCGGTCGGTCTGCCCGTCGGGCCACTCCGGCTTGGTCTGCGACGGGTCCAGCGGGACGCTGGACGGCATCTGGGTCAGCGTCACCGACGGCCCCGTCACCGACGGCGGGGCCGGCGGCGCCGACGTGGTCAGCGGCGGCGCGCCGCCCGCCTCGGTGTTCGCACCACCGGTGAGCTGCGGCACCAGCACCGCACCGACGGCGATCGCCACCACGGCGAGCCCCGCCACCCCACCACCCCAGGCGGCCTTGCGGCGGCGCTGGGCCGCCCGTCCCGCCGCCACGGCCTCGGCCGGGCTCATCGGGGGCGGCGGGCTGCTCGCCACCACCGCGTCCTGCAACGCGCTCTTCAGCTCGTGCTCGTTCATCGCACCATTTCTCCCTGCTGCGGGGTGATCAGGCCGCGCAGCGTCTGCAGCCCCCGCGCGGCCTGGCTTTTCACGGTTCCCTCGGAACAGCGGAGAGCCCTGGCGGTCTCCTCCACCGACAGGTCCTCCCAGTACCTGAGGACGAGGACGGCGCGCTGCCGCGGCGGCACCTTGGCCAGTGCGTCCAACAGCACCAACCGGTCCTCCGCGGACCCACGACCGACGCTCGCGGCCTCCGGCGTCGTGTCGCTCACGCGCTCCTTGCGGAACCACCCGCGGCGCAGGTCGGACACGAACGTCCGGACCAGCGTCTGCCGGGTGTAGGCGTCGAGTGCCTCGTGCCGGTCCACCCGGTTCCACGCCACGTAGAGCTTCGCGAACGCGGTTTGCACCAGGTCTTCCGCACGGTGCCAGTCGCCGCACAGCAGGTACGCCGTGCCGCGCATGGCCTCGGACCGCGCCGCGAAGTACTCCGCGAACGCGGTGTCCCGATCACCCATCTGTCCTCCCCATCCCGCGGTACCGGGTTAGTCACGCGTCCGGAGGCCCGGCGGGTTGCATGCCGTTCACGAGTTTCGTGGAGACTGGTTTCGCAAGGGACACTGGGAGGCCGGGCGTTGTTGTTCTTGTTGATGTTCACGGTCGTCATGGGCGCCGCCCACTACTACGTGTGGCGGAAGGCCGTGCGGAACACGACCCGGCCCGGACGGGCGCGGCGGATCGGCACCGGCGTGGTCGTCGGCTTGTTCGTGCTGCTGATCGTCACGATGGTGGTCGAGTCGCCGCTGCTGGCGTGGCCGGGGTACTTGTGGCTGGCCAGCGTGTTCTACCTGGCCGTGCTCTTCGGTGTGCTGGAGGTCCCGCAGCTGCTGCTCAACCGGGCGGCGCGGCGGAAGGTGCCGGTCGCGGTGAGCGCGCCGGCGGCCGAACCGGTCGACGCTCCGGCCGAGCCGGTGGAAACGCCCGAGGACCCCGATCGCCGGTTGTTCATCGCGCGGTCACTCGCCGTGGCGGCCGGAGCCGTGACGGTGGGGACGATCGGCTACGGCATGACCCAGGCGCTGGGCGCGCCCCAGCTGAAGACGATCCCCGTGCACCTGACGAAGTTGGACCGGAGGTTTGCGGGATACCGCATCGCCGTCGTCAGCGACATCCACCTCGGCCCGCTGCTCGGCCGCGCGCACACCGAGCGGATCGTGCGGATGATCAACGAGCAGCAGCCCGACCTCGTGGCCATCGTCGGCGACCTCGTGGACGGCACCGTCGAGGAGCTCGGCGAGGCGGCGGCGCCGCTGCGCGACCTGGTGAGCACGCACGGTGCGTTCTTCGTCACCGGCAACCACGAGTACTACTCCGGTTTCGAACCGTGGCTGACCGAACTGGACCGGCTGGGCGTGCACCCGTTGCGCAACGAGCGGATCCGCGTCGAACGCGCGGGCGCGTCGTTCGACCTGGCCGGTGTGAACGACGTCACCGGCGCGACTTTCGAGGACGGCCCGAACTTCGCGCGGGCGCTGGAGGGGCGCGACCAGAGCACCCCCGTGGTGCTGCTGGCGCACCAGCCGGTGCAGGCCTACGAAGCCGCCAAGCACGGCGTGGACCTCCAGCTGTCGGGCCACACGCACGGCGGGCAGATGTTCCCGTTCCACCTCGCAGTGGGACTCCAGCAGCCCGTGCGGACGGGTCTGGAGGTGGTCGACGGGGTGCAGGTCTACACCACCAACGGCGCCGGTTTCTGGGGTCCGCCGGTCCGCGTCGGGGCCCCGCCGGACATCTCGTTGGTGGAGCTGCATCACAACTTCGCGTCCTGATAGGGCGATCTTCACCGAAACCGCTTAGAGTGGACGGCCGTGCCAACGTGCGGTTGCGGTTGCGGAGGGGGACCCCTAGCGAGATGAACACGAGCTTTGCCGGCCAACGGCTCGATCACGAGGCAACAGCTCGTATTCGTCGTTTCCTGGACCATGAGCAACCCGGCACGCCCTGCCTGGTCATCGACCTCCCCACGGTGCGCGAACGCTTCACCGCCATCCGAGACGCCCTGCCCGGGGTCGGGATCTTCTACGCCGTCAAGGCGAACCCGACGCCCGAGGTGGTCGAGCTGCTCGCGGCGGAGGGGTGCAGCTTCGACGTGGCGAGCCCCAACGAGATCGACCTGTGCCTGGAGCGCGGGGCGGCTGCGGGGACGATCTCCTACAGCAACCCCATCAAGAAGGCCCGTGACATCGCGTACGCGTTCGGTCGCGGAGTGCGGATCTTCGTGTCCGACAGCGAACAGGACGTGCGCGCGCTGGCCGAGCACGCGCCCGGTTCGTCGGTGATGCTGCGCATCCAGGTCGACAGCAGGGGTTCGACGTACCCGTTCGGGAAGAAGTTCGGCTGTTCGCCCGAGATGGCGACGGATCTCCTGCGGTTGGCGGGCGAACTGGGCCTGGTGCCGCTGGGCGTGGCCTTCCACGCCGGTTCCCAGCAGCTCTCCGTCGACGGCTGGGACGGCGCGATCGCCGACGCCGCCGAGATCACCGCGAAGCTGCGCGCCGAGGGCGTCGAGCTGAGCACGGTGAACCTGGGCGGCGGCCTGCCCGCCGGCTACCTGGACCCGTTGCCGCCGCTGGCCGAGTACGCCGCCGGCATCAAGGCCTCCCTGGCCCGCCACTTCGGCGAGTTCGCGCCGAAGGTGATGGTCGAGCCCGGCCGCGCGGTGGTCGCCGAGTCCGGTGTCCTGCGGTCCGAAGTGGTGCTGGTGTCGCACAAGTCCTATTCGGACGAACGCCGTTGGGTGTTCCTCGACATCGGCCGCTACGGTGGTCTGGCGGAGACGGAAGGCGAAGCGATCGCCTACCCGTTGCGAACCAGCCGCGGTGGTGTTTCCCTGGATGAGGGTCCCCGTGGCCCCGTGGTGATCGCCGGTCCGACGTGTGACGCGGACGACGTGCTGTACCAGAACACCTGCTACGAGCTACCCCTGGAGCTCAGGGCGGGCGATCACGTCGACCTGCTGTGCGCCGGCGCGTACACGGCGAGCTACTCCTCGGTGGCGTTCAACGGCTTCGAGCCGTTGGCCACGTACTGCGTGCGGTGAGCGCGCTCAAGGTTTGTTCGAAGCTTCACCCTCTTCTGAAGATGTTTGGAGTGATTGATGTCCGGACTCCCGTGCGAATCCGAGCCGGTTGGCTTGTTCGCAGGACAGCACGTGCTCGCCGAGCTGGAAGGTGTCAGCCCGGAGCTCCTCGACGACGAGAAGTTCCTGCGACACGCCCTCGGCGAAGCGCTCACCCAGGCTGATGCCACGGTGTTGGAGGTGGTCTCCAAGCAGTTCGAGCCGCAGGGGGTCACCGTGCTGGCCCTGCTGTCGGAGTCGCACGCGTCCATCCACACCTATCCGGAAGTCGGAGCGGTGTTCGTGGACGTGTTCACTTGCGGCACACGTGCCAAGCCCGCGCTCGCGGTGCAGCTCCTCGCCGAAGCGCTGGGCGCCCGCTCCGCACGCACGGACATGATCAGCCGGGGCACCCAGGTCCCCGCGCTCGTCGGTGAGGAGAAGGCGTGATCCGCGAACCGCTCGCGGCCGGTTTGACCCGCATCTGGGACGTCGACGAGGTCGTGGTCGACACCCAGACGAAGTTCCAGCACCTGGTGATCGCGCGCACCAGCCAGGGCCTGTCGCTGTTCTGCGACGACGACCGGCAGAGCACCGAGTTCAGCCAGCTGACCTACCACGAGGCCCTGATGGTCCCGGCCCTCCTGCTCGCGGACCGCGTGGACCGCGTGCTGGTCATCGGGTCCAGCGAGGGCGTGGTGTGCCAGATGGCCGTGGCCGCGGGCGCGTCGGTGGTCGACCACATCGACATCGACGAAGAAGCCGTGAAGCTGTGCGCCGAACACCTGCCCTACGGCTACACGCTGGAGGAGCTGGCGGCGGCGGAACAGGGTGACGGCCCGATCCGCGTGCAGTACATCGACGGCTACGAGTACATCCGGACGACGTCGGAGCGCTACGACATCGTCCTGGTGGACCTGCCGGACGAGCGCGAGGAGGAGGCGCAGCACAACCGCCTGTACGGCGAGGAGTTCCTGGCCATGTGCAAGGCCCTCCTCACGCCGGGCGGCGTGGTGGTCTCCCAGGCCGGCTGCCAGACGATGTGGCGCAACACCACGCTGAAGCGCATGTGGCAGCGCTTCAACGACGTGTTCGCGACGGTGGCGTACTACGGCTCCGACGAGCACGAGTGGGCTTACCTGTTCGGCCGCGCGGACGAGGTCACCGACCCGACCGCGCTGATGACCGAGCGCCTGAAGGAGTGCGGCTACCAGCCGGAGACGATCGACGACCTGGCCCTGCTGGGCAACTCGATCCCTCCGTACCAGGTCCGCAACGCCTGACCTGTTCTACCGCGAAGGGCCGCTTCCCGTTGGAGTGCAACGGGAAGCGGCCCTTCGTGCACTCCGCTCCACATCGCCGCCGCGCATCCATCGCCCGCCGCAAGCCCCGCACCACCCGCAAGCCCGCACCACCCGCAAGCCCGCAAGCCCGCTGGACCACCCACACACTCGCCGCGTGCTTTTCGCCGAAGGCGCTACGCCAAGCGCAGCGACCACGGGAAGGGCCTCGTGCTCTCCCCGTACGGCCTGGGCGCAGCCCAACCACAGATTTTCGGGTTGTGCAAGGGAAATGCGCGACGAAGGAGCTCCTTTCCCTTGCACAACCCGGGAATCTGTGGTTGCCTCCGGCAGGTCGTACGGGGAGAGCACGACGCCCTTCCCCCCGGGGGCCTGCCGCGCGGCGAGCGCCGCTTTTGATCTTTCGAGCGCTTCGCGCGTTGCGCGGAGCGCTCCCAAGCGCGAAGCGCGTTCGAGCTTGCGAGCGCGGAGCGCGTCCTGTTTGGACCCGCGAAGCGTGGGCTTGGGAAGCGAAGCGCGAGTCTAAAGATTAAAAGAGCCTCGCCGGCGGGCAGGCCGCCAAGGATGGACGGAAAAGAAAGGGCGGGGGCTTCTTCCGTCATCCCCGTATGGCCTGGCAAAGCCAACCACACTTTCCAGGGGTTGCCGCTAAAAATTTTGCTCGTCCCTCACAAAATTTTCGGCTGCAACCCCTGGAAAGTGTGGTAGCCCTTCGGGCAGGCCATACGGGGATGACGGAAGAAGCCCAGGTAGGAGTGTTGCTGCGCGAGCTACTTCGGGCGCCCTGCGGGCGCTGGTTAGGCCAGGGATCGCTTGAGGAAGTCGACCTGGAGGAGCAGGAGGTTTTCTGCTACCTGCTCTTGGGGGGTCATGTGCGTAACTCCGGAGAGGGGCAGTACTGTGTGCGGCCTTCCTGCTGCCAGTAGTGCTGAGGAAAGGCGCAGGGTGTGGGCGGCTACTACGTTGTCGTCTGCCAGGCCGTGCACGATCATGAGAGGGCGTTCTAGTTTTGGGGCGTCTGCGATCAGGGAGTTGGTGTCGTAGGTTTCCGGATTCTCGTCCGGGTGGCCCAGGTAGCGTTCGGTGTAGTGGGTGTCGTAGAGGCGCCAGTCGGTTACCGGGGCTCCTGCGATGCCGGCGTGGAAGACGTCGGGCCTGCGTAGGACTGCGAGTGCGGACAGGTAGCCGCCGTAGGACCAACCACGGATCGCGACTCGGCTCAAGTCCAAGTCCTCTTCTTGCGCTGCCACGGCGTGCAGGGCGTCTACCTGGTCCTCCAGGGTGGCGCCGGCGAAGTCGAAGGCGATGGAGCGTTCCCAGTTCGGGCCTCGGCCTGGGGTGCCTCGGCCGTCTACTACCAGGACTGCGAAGCCCTGGTCTGCCAGCCATTGCGAAGCCAGGTAAGCGTTTCGGGCGTACAGCACTCGCTGGGCGTGGGGGCCGCCGTACGGGTCCAGGAGGACTGGGAGCTTGGTGCCCTTTGTGTGGTCGCGGGGGTAGAGGAGGGCTGCTCGGAGGTTGCGTTCGCCTACTGTCAGGAGGCGGACTTCCGGGGTCAGTACCGGGGTTTCGGCGTGGGACGGGATTTCGTGAGTGCCTACCGTGACCTTCGGGCCGAAGTGGTCCAGGGTGCTGGAGGACAGGACCAGGGTGTTGCCGCCTCGGGCTGCTGCGTGCACGCCTGGTTCTTGGGTCAGGCGTTCGATCTTTTCCGCCGTTGCGCGGTAGACGTGGATCTGGGTTGGGTCGTCTGCGGATGCGGTGAGGAGGATGTCCTCGCCCACCTCGACGATCGAGCGGACCTGGATGTCCGTGGCCGTCCAGGGCTCGCCGTCTACCACCAAGGTGTTGGCGCCGTCTCGGGGGAGCACCTGGACCAGCTTGCCGTCCGGGGTCCACGCGGGGGTGCCTGGCACTAGTTCCAGCCACACGGGGTCGGTGTTGTCGGCCACGAGCTCCACGCCGTTGGCGTTCACGGCCAGGACCTGTACGTGGCGCTGGTCGCGGCTTTGGACCTGGAGGAGTGGGCGGCCGTGGGAGGACCAGCTTGCCGTGGTCAGGTACGGGAAAGTCTCGCGGTCCCACTCGACGGGGACGGTCGTGCCGTCCACGCCCAGGATGAAGACCTCGACCGTCGCGTTCGGGGTGCCGGCCGCTGGGTAGGCGATCTCGGTGGCCGAGGTGGCGGGGTTGGCCGGGTCGGCGATGTGCCAGCGCAGGACCGGGCTGTTGTCCACGCGGGTTGTCAGGACGTGTTCGCCGTCCGGGGAGAACCAGTAGCCCCGGTAGCGGCCCATCTCCTCCGCGGCCACGAACTCCGCCAAGCCCCACGTCACGTCCGGAGCATCGGGCTCGGCCAGTACGCGGTCCTCGCCCGACTCCAGGTCCACCACGTGCAGCGCGCCCGCGGTGACGTACGCGACGCGGCGACCCGTCGGGTCCAGGCGGGGGTCGATGACGCTGCCGGGCACCGGTAGTTCGCGCACCGCGCCGCCGGAGAGTTCGACCACGAACAGGCGGCCGGACAGGGCGAACACCGCCTGTCGGAAGTCGGCGTCGGTCGCGTAGGCCACGATGCCCGCGGCCTGTTCGCGGCTGCGTTCGCGGCGGGCCCGCTCCTCCGGGGACAGGTCCTCCGGGTCGGTCAGCAGGTCGTTCGGGTCGACCAGGAGCCGCTCGGTCCCGGTGGCGGTGTCGAACTCCCACAGGCCGTTCGCGCGACTCGTGGCCGCCGCGGTGCGCAGGAAGTACACGTGGCTGCCGTCGGGTGCGACGGTGAAGTTCCGCGGAGCGCCAAGGGTGAACCGCTGGGTGCGCGCTTGCTGGCGCGGGAAGGAGGTCTCGTTGCCCACTCCGACACCCTATTCCGGGCCGGGCGGCTAGTCTGCGGGCCATGCGTCTGGTGTGGCTCGCGGCGGCCCTCGTGGTGGCCGGTTGTTCGTCGCCCGACCGGTCGGACGACCGGTTCCTGCCGGACTCCACCAGTCCGCAGTCGGCGGCCGAGCTGGAGGCCAACGCCGGTGTCCGGCTGCCGTCGGGGACCGTGCTGCTCTCGGCGGCGCGCACGTCGCTCAGCGGCGGGCTGGAGAGCCGGGTGATGGCGCAGCTGCGGATGCCCGCCACCGCCGTGCCCCGGTTCCTCGCCGACAGCGGGTTCGGCGAGGCCGTGCCGGACCAGCGGACGGTCACCGACAAGGACTTCCCGGACAGCGGCACGTGGCACCCGGACAAGGCCGAGAAGGTCGCCGGGGTGACCGCGGGCAACCGCAAGGTCATGATCGACCTCGGCCACCCCGACGACGTGACCGTCTACGTGGTCACCTTTCAGCTCTAGGCGGCAAGGGGAAGAACCCGCTCGTCCGCTCGACGTACTCCCGGTAACCGGGCCGTCGCTGCACGATGTCCTTCTCCAGCAACGGTTTCCCGCTGCCCTTGGCCAGCAGCAACGTCATCACGACCGGGCTGACCACCAGCAGGAACCCCTCGGGCAGGGCGAACAGGAACAGGCCCCACCACACGCACGCGTCGCCGAAGTAGTTGGGGTGCCGGGTGTAGCGCCACAACCCCTGGTCCATCACCCGCCCCCGGTTCGCCGGATCAGCCTTGAACCGCGCCAACTGCCGGTCCCCCACCGCCTCGAACACGAACCCGACCGCCCACACCTTCTGCTGCGCGGGGATCGTCACGCCGGTCGCGCGCAGGCCCACGGGCGGGCTCGTGCCCAGGACGCGTTCGACGACGTCGGCGAGTCGACCGGCGGTGGTGACGACCACGGGCTCCTCCTCAAGGGGCTGGTGTCCGGACGTTCGCCGGCGACCCCTGTCTTGGTTCGGCGCTGAACCGCGGTCGTGACCGGGCCGTAATCGTCGGTGAGCGACCGACGCCACCGAGGAGGAGTTGAGTGTGATCCGACGAAACCGCATCGCCATCGCCGCAGCGGGTGGGATGGCGGCCGTGCTCGCGCTGGTCATGTGGAGTTCGAACGCCGCCGGTTTGCAGGGCACGAACGTCGCGCAGACCGAGCAGGTGGGCGCCGCCGCGCAAGCCGACTACGGGGACGTCCCACCGGCGCCTCCGGCCGAGGAGAACCCCGCCGAGACCCCCGCCGAGGTCGCCGCGGAGACGACCACCGAGGAGGCCCCGGCGGGCCAGGCCGCGCCCGCGCCGGCCGGCGTCACGCTGGTGGCCAAGAGCGTGCCGAAGATGGGCGACGTCGTGCAGGACGGCGACGGCCGCACGCTGTACCGGTTCGACAAGGACACGCCGAACCCGCCGAAGTCCAACTGCGAGGGCAAGTGCGCGGAGACCTGGCCGCCGCTGCTGGCCAACGGCGCGCCGAAGCTGGAGGGCGTCGACCCGGCGCTGGTCGGCACGGTCAAGCGGGCCGACGGGACCGAGCAGGTGACCCTGGCCGGCTGGGCGCTCTACACGTACTCCAAGGACGAGGCCCCGGGCCAGTGGAAGGGCCAGGGCGTGGGCGGCACGTGGTTCGTGGTGCAGCCCAACGGCAAGCGCAACGTGGAGTGCCTGCCGCCCGGCGTCCAGGCCCCCGCCGGTTCCTGAAGTCCACCCCTCGAAGAACAGGACCCCGGGCCTGGGGTTGGGCCGGGGGTCCTGTCGCGCGCGGAAACCCTTACAGGTTCGGGTAGAGCGGGTGCTTGGCGGCCAGCACCTCGACGCGCGAACGCAGCTCGGACAGGTCCGCCGAAGGCTGCAACGCGGTCGCGATGACGTCCGCCACCTCCGCGAAGTCCGCCGCGCCGAAGCCACGCGTGGCCAGGGCCGGGGTGCCGATGCGCAGGCCCGAGGTGACCATCGGCGGACGGGGGTCGTTCGGGACGGCGTTGCGGTTGACCGTGATGCCGACCTCGTGCAGGCGGTCCTCGGCCTGCTTGCCGTCCAGCTCCGAGTCCACCAGGTCCACCAGCACCAGGTGCACGTCCGTGCCGCCGGTCAGCACCTTCACGCCGGCCGCCGCCGCGTCGGGCTGGGACAGGCGCTCGGCGAGGATCTTCGCGCCCTCGACCGTGCGGCGCTGGCGGTCGGCGAACTCCGGGGACGCGGCGTGCTTGAACGCCACCGCCTTGCCCGCGATGACGTGCTCCAGCGGACCGCCCTGCTGGCCCGGGAACACCGCCGAGTTGATCTTCTTGGCGAGGTCGGCCTCGTTGGTCAGGATCACGCCGCCGCGCGGGCCGCCCAGGGTCTTGTGCGTGGTCGTGGTGACGACGTGCGCGTGCGGCACCGGGCTCGGGTGCAGGCCCGCCGCGACCAGGCCCGCGAAGTGGGCCATGTCCACCATCAGGTACGCGCCCACCGAGTCGGCGATCCGGCGGAACTCGGCGAAGTCCAGCTGCCGCGGGTAGGCCGACCAGCCGGCCACGATCAGCTTCGGCTTGTGCTCGGCGGCCAGCGCCTCGACCTCGGCCATGTCCACCCGACCGTCCACATCGGACACGTGGTAGGGCACGACGTTGTACAGCTTGCCGGAGAAGTTGATCCGCATGCCGTGGGTCAGGTGGCCGCCGTGCGCCAGGTCCAGGCCCAGGATCGTGTCACCGGGCTGGAGCAGCGCGAACATCGCGCACGCGTTGGCCTGCGCGCCCGAGTGCGGCTGCACGTTGGCGAACCCCGCGCCGAACAGCTCCTTGACCCGCGCGATGGCCAGCCGCTCGACCACGTCGACGTTCTCGCAGCCGCCGTAGTAGCGGCGGCCCGGGTAGCCCTCGGCGTACTTGTTGGTCAGCACCGAGCCCTGCGCCTCGAGCACCGACACCGGCGTGAAGTTCTCCGAGGCGATCATCTCCAGCGTGCCCTGCTGCCGGCGCAGCTCGGCGGCGACCGCCTCGGCCACCTCCGGGTCGAACTCCGCGAGGGAGGTGTTGAAGTGCTCGGACATGGTGGGGTTTCTCCCTACGAGTTGCGCTTGTAGAACGGCAGGGCGACGACCTCGACGGGCTCCTGCCTGCCCCGGACGTCGACGGACAGCTTGGTGCCGGGCTCGGCCTGCGCGGGCGGCACGTAGGCCATCGCCACGGAGTAGCCCAGCGTCGGCGACAGCGCGCCGCTGGTGACCTCGCCGATCGGGGCGCCCTCGGCGTCCAGCACGGCGTACCCGTGGCGCGGGGCGCGGCGGGACTCGGTCTTCAAGCCCACCAGCTTGGCCTCGACGCCCGCGCCGGCGACCTCGGCCAGCGGCTCGCGGCCGACGAAGTCGCCGGGCTTGTCCAGCTTGACCACGCGGCCCAGGTTGGCGTGGTAGGGCGTGCGGGAGGTGCTCAGCTCGTTGCCGTACAGCGGCATCCCGGCCTCCAGGCGCAGGGTGTCGCGGCAGCCCAGGCCGGCGGGCCGCAGGTCGTGCGGCTTGCCCGCGTCGAGGAGCGCCTGCCACACGTGCGGGGCGTCGGCCGGGTCCAGGAACAGCTCGAAGCCGTCCTCGCCGGTGTAGCCGGTGCGGGCCAGCAGCGCGGGCTTCCCGGCCACCTCGGTCGGGTAGGAGGCGTAGTACTTGACCGTGCCCAGGTCGGTCTCGGTGAGGCCTTCGAGGATGGCGACCGCGTTCGGCCCCTGCACGGCCAGCAGCGCGTAGTCGGTGGACTTGTCCTCGACGGTCGTGTCGAAGCCCTCGGCGCGCTCCTGGAGGGCGGCGAAGACCACCGCCGCGTTGGACGCGTTCGCCACGACCAGGTACTCCTGGTCACCCGTCCGGTACACGATCAGGTCGTCGATCACGCCGCCGTCGGCCTGGCAGATCATCGTGTAGCGGGCGCGGCCGACGCCGATCGCGCTCGCGTGGCCGACCAGCGCGAAGTCCAGCGCGGCGCCCGCCTGCGGGCCGGTCAGGACGATCTCGCCCATGTGGGTCAGGTCGAACAGGCCCGCCGACGTGCGCACGGCGTGGTGCTCGGCCAGCTCGCTGTCGTAGCGCAGCGGCATCCGCCAGCCCGCGAAGTCGGTGAACTGGGCGCCCAGCGCCTCGTGCTCGGCGTGCAGCGGCGTCCGGCGGGTTTCCACGGGGTCCTCCCTGGGGGCGGGCACGGCAGGGTCGCCGACCGGGTCGGTCGGCCTGCCGCTACGAAGGATGACACGGTCCATCGAGACTCCTCGTTCCGAGTGAGCCTCCCCCTCTGTCATGAGCCTGAGAGCTTCGCCGCGGTCCCGCACGTCGGCGGGTGCGCGGCTTGCACCGTGGGCGAGGCGCGGTGCGCCTGCTTTCCAGAGTTGCCTTCGTCGGGCGGTAGCTGTGCCTGAGAGATTCCGGGGAGGAGTTGCTCCTTCGGCGCCCCTGGGACGGGGACTCTCCCGCGCGACATCGACGGCCGTGTTCAGTTGGTACCGCCAGACGCTAGTTGTGCCTGGTAGGGCCAGTCAACACGGGCACGGTCAGAGCGCCCGCTCCAGGCGGACGCTCTCCACGACCTTGCGCTCGGCGTAGAAGGACACGAACGGGATCGTGCCCGCGAGCAGCACCAGGGCCGTGCCCTTGAGCGACCAGCGCGCCTTGAGCGCCAGGTCGACCGTGATGACGAGGTAGATCGCGTACAGGAAGCCGTGGACCGGGCCGACGACCTTCATCATCCCGTCGGCGTCGCCCACGTACTTGACCAGCATCGCGGCCACGAGCAGGAGCAGGCCCACACCGACCACGTAAGCCATGAACCGGAACCGGCCCAACGCACCGCTCATCGCCCTACCGACCGCCTTCGCTCTAGCGCTGGTCCCGCGCGTTCAGCTCCCGGAGGTAGCGGTTGTAGGCCGCCAGCTCGTCGTCCTCGTCGTCGTGCGCGGGTGTCCTGACGGGGTCCACGGTAACGACCGGCTCCGACGGCGCGGCCACCGGCTCCTGACGAGCGTCTTCGGCCTTGCGCTGAGCCGCGAGCCTGCGCATCCGCCACACCATGAAGGCGGGGAACAGGCCGAACAGGGGCCACTGGAAGACGTAGCCGAGGTTCTGGAACGTGCCACCGGCCTCGGAGAACCGCTCCCACTGCCAGTAGGCGAGACCGCAGCAGACCACCAGCGAGAGCAAGCACACAACGGCGATCGCCACACGTTGGGGGGTGATGAGACCGCTGCGCACGGCTCCAGGGTACTTCGAGCCACCGACGAGGCGGCGCTCAGCCGGAATGGGCTCCCCGCACAGGAGCCCGCCCTCCCGGTTCGCGCTGGTCCCGACCACGCCGCGCCCTCACCGCGCGACGCCCTTGCGCCGCGCCACGCTCGCGCGTGGCGCGCCCGACATCACGCAACGCCGTCCCGGCGCTGCCGCTGCAACCTGGCGACACACCAGGCCGCCGCACTGCCCCGACGCAGGTGCTGGAGCACCGTCATCGGTCCGAGCCGACGTCCCAGGTCGGCGGGCGTGAGCCCGGCGGCCCGGTAGTCGAGGGCCCGCTGGTCCAACGGGCTGATGCCCGCGTCCCACCACGCCTCCGCCTCGGACAGGTCGCCCACGAGCTGCCAGTAGCTCGCTGCCGCGGCGAGCAGGACCTCGGGCACCTCGGGCGCCCGCTTCCGCATCGCCGCGACGTAGGCCGGGTCCGCGGACTCGACCTTCACCAGGCCGCGCGGTCCGCCGTTCGCCCGCTGCACGGGGATGCCCGGCGCGGACGGCGGGGCCTCGGCCAGCCACTCGTCCTTGATCCGGTTCACCTCGCGCAGCTCGGCGTCGTCCGAGCGCTCGGCCGCCCACTGCCGCAGCAGCTCGTCGACTCCGGAGTCCTCGACCATTCTGCCTCCTCGTCGGTCGAAGATCAGCCAATGCAGCGCACCGTATTAGCGGGTACCGACAACCGCTAGACCCCGGTTTGTCGAAAACCCTGTTACCAGCACGTTATAGCCCTCATTCCACCCAGACGGTCCAACGGAGGAGACCGGCCATCACGGATGGTGAGCAGACCACGGGCACTACGTGAGGTGGACTAGTTGAACAGGCTCCGCACGAACGTGATGATCGACTCGGCGCCCTGGCGGAGCCACCCGAGGGCGGTCTTCACCGCCTCGGCGGACTGGTCGGGCTGGGTGATCAGGAGGAACAGCAGCAGCGCGACGGCCGCCAGCGTGACCACCTTCTTGACGTTCACTGGTGCCTCTCCGTCCGTTCACAGGTGCGCGGCGACGGGCCGCGTGCCCGCCGTGTTCGCCCACATGGTCCCTCATTCACCCGGACGATGAGCCCACAACGCGCCGCGATCCCACGACCGGGCGTCATGGAGGCCCACTGCCACGCCTGACCGGTGACCCACATCACCCGAACGGCCGATCAAGAGCCCCTCGGCACCCGCCGATGACCAGGGTGCGGGCCACTCGCCCCACACCCCCAGGCACGGACTACCGAGGTTCCGCACATCGTCGGCACATCCCCAGCACATCCTGAGCACATCACCCGCTTGCGCGACGCACGCACGGTGTGTCATTAGGCCGAGGTACGGCCGTCCCATTTTCCGGCACCACTCCCGGCGATTTGTCGCACCCTTTTCGCGTTAACCCACGACACCGGATCGTCGTAGTTCCGCAATATCGGCTTCACCCAGTCCGAGGGACCCCAGCACCTCGTCCGTGTGGCGCCCCGCCGAGGGCGGCGCGGCGGGCGTCCCGGCCGGCGTGCGGTCGAAGCGCGGCGCGGGTCCGGGCTGGGCCAAGCCCCCGACCTCGACGAACGTGCCCCGCGCGCGGTTGTGCGCGTGCCCCGGGGCCTCCTCGGGCGCCAGGACGGGCGCCAGGCACGCGTCGGTGCCCTCCGCCAGCGCCGCCCATTCGTCCCTCGTCCGGGTGGCCACCGCCGCGGCGATCCGCGCCCGCAGGGCGGGCCACTGGGCCGGGTCGTGCCGGCTCGGCACGTCGGACTCGGTCAACCCCAGCAACGCCAGCAGATCCGCGTAGAACTTCTCCTCCAGCGCGCCGACGCTGACAAACTTTCCATCCGCTGTGGCATAAACGTCGTAGAACGGCGCGCCGCCGTCGAGCAGGTTGGCGCCCCGCGGCCCGCTCCACGCCCCGGCGGCCTTCATGCCGTGCAGGAACGTCGTCAGCAGCGCCGCGCCGTCCACCATCGCCGCGTCCACCACCTGCCCGCGCCCGGACCGCTCCCGCTCGTACAGGGCCGCGAGGACGCCCAGCGCGAGCAGCAGCCCACCGCCGCCGAAGTCGCCGACGACGTTGAGCGGCACGGTCGGCGGCTGGTCGGCCCGCCCGATCGGCTCCAGCGCGCCCGCGAGGGCGATGTAGTTGATGTCGTGGCCCGCCCGGTCGGCCAGCGGCCCGTCCTGGCCCCAGCCGGTCATCCGGCCGTAGACCAACCGCTGGTTGCGCGCCAGGCACTGGGCCGGCCCGATGCCCAGCCGCTCGGTCACGCCCGGCCGGAAGCCCTCCACCAGGACGTCGGAGCGCTCCACCAGCTTGAGCACCACCTCGGCGCCCTCCGGCCGCCGGATGTCCACGCCGATGGACCGCCGCCCGCGCCCGAGCACGTCGCCGGGCACCCCCGGCCCGCCGGACACCCGGTCCACGCGGACGACGTCCGCGCCCAGGTCCGCGAGCACCATGCAGCCGAACGGCGCGGGCGCGAGCCCGGCCAGCTCGACGACCTTCAACCCCGCCAGCGGCCCGCCCACTAGAGCGACCTCGCGATGATTTCCTTCATGATCTCGTTCGTCCCGCCGTAGATCTTCTGCACGCGGGCGTCCGCCCAGGCGCGGGCGATGGGGTACTCGGTCATGTACCCGTACCCGCCGAACAGCTGCACGCACTCGTCCACGACCCGGCACAGCCGCTCGGTGGACCACCACTTGGCCATCGCCGCGGTGGGCACGTCGAGCTCGCCCGCGAGGTGCGCCTCGATGCACTGGTCCACGAACGCCCTGGTCACGCGGGCCTCGGTGGCGCACTCGGCGAGCGTGAACCGGGTGTTCTGGAACTTGATCAGCTCCCGGCCGAACGCCGTGCGGTCCTTGACGTAGTCCACGGTCAGGTCCACGGCGGCCTCGATGCCCGCGATGGACGCCACGGCGATGATCAGCCGTTCCTGCGGCAGCTGCTGCATGAGCTGGATGAAGCCCTGCCCCTCGGAGCTGCCGAGCAGGTTGGCGGCGGGCACGCGGACGTCGTCGAAGAACAGCTCGGCGGTGTCCTGGCCCTTCAGCCCGATCTTGTCCAGCACCCGGCCGCGCCGGAACCCGGTCGCCTCGGCGGTCTCCACCACGAGCAGGGAGATACCGGTCGCGCCCTGGCCGGGGTCGGTCTTGGCGACCACGATGACCAGGTCGCACTGGGCGCCGTTGGTGATGAAGGTCTTCGAGCCGCTGATGACGTACTCGTCGCCGCGCCGGGGGGCCCGCGTCTTGATGTTCTGGAGGTCCGACCCGCCGCCGGGCTCGGTCATCGCGATGGCGCCCACGGACTCACCGCTGGCGAGCTTGGGCAGCCAGCGGTGCTTCTGCTCCTCGGTGCCGTAGGAGTTGATGTAGTGGGCCACGATGCCGCTGTGCACGCTGTTGCCCCACGCGCTGTCCCCGACCCGGGCCTGCTCCTCCAGCAGCACGGCCTCGTGCGCGAAGGTGCCGCCGCCACCGCCGTACTCCTCCGGGATGGACAGGCACAGCAGGCCCAGTTCGCCCGCCTTGGTCCAGAACTCCCGGTCCACGTGCTTCTGCGCGGCCCAGCGCTCGTGGTTCGGGACCGATTCCTTCTCGAAGAACGTCCTGGCGAGCCGGCGGAGCTGGTCCAGGTCGTCCGTCATCCACGGTGAACGGCGAGTAGGCATGCCTCGACGGTCCCACCGCGGGCGGCCACCCGCCATGACCGCCGCACCCACAGTCACCGCAAGATCGTGAGCGCAAATGTCACAGCCCGTGCGCGACACTGCGGGCATGAAGCTCCGCAGGCTGTCCCCGCGGGACTGGGCCACCTGGCGCGACTTGCGGCTCACCGCGCTGGCCAGCGACCCGCAGGCGTTCGGCTCGACCCTGTCCCGGGAGCGGGACTACGACGAGGACCGGTGGCGCGAGCTGCTGCACCCGAAGTGGGGTGTGAAAGTGGTGGCCGAAGCGCCGGATCCGGTGGGACTCGTCGCGGGCGTGCCCCACGAGGACCACGACGATGTGCTCTACCTGTACTCCATGTGGGTGAAACCGTCGTTCCGGAAGAGGGGTGTCGGCGAGGCCCTCGTCCGGGACGTGGTGGCCTGGGCGCGGGAGCACGGGTGGCGGCGGGTGCAGCTGCGGGTGTTCCGCGGCAACCTCGCCGCGCGCCGGCTCTACGAGCGGCTCGGGTTCTCCCGCGTCGGCTCCCCGGACGGCTCCTCGGACGGCTCCGGCGGCGAGGTGATGCAGCTGGCCGTGAGCTAATAAGTCACTCCGCGCGGTCATGGGCTTGGGCGTCCGCGCTGCCTACCGTGGGAGCATGAGCGAAGCCTTGATCTTCGACGCGGTGCGCACACCGCGTGGCAGGGGAAAGCGCGGTTCGCTGCACAGCGTCAAGCCGATCACCCTGGCCTCCGGGGTGCTCGACGCGCTGGCGCGGCGCAACGACCTGGACACGTCGGCGGTCGACGACGTCGTGCTGGGGGTCGTGTCGCCGGTCGGTGAGCAGGGCTCGGACATCGCCCGGACCGCCGTGCTGGCGGCCGGGTGGGACCTGCGGCCCGCGGGTGTGCAGCTCAACCGCTTCTGCGCGTCCGGCCTGGAGGCGGTGAACCTGGCCGCGGCGAAGGTGGCGTCCGGGTTCGAGGACCTCGTGGTCGCGGGCGGCGTGGAGTCGATGTCGCGCGTGCCGATGGGTTCCGACGGCGGCGCGTGGGCGGCCGACCCGGAGACCAACCTGCGCACGAGCTTCGTGCCGCAGGGCATCAGCGCGGACCTGATCGCCACCCTGGAGGGCTTCAGCCGCGAGGACGTGGACGCGTGGGCGCTGCGGTCCCACCAGCGGGCCACGTTGGCGCGGGACAAGGGGTACTTCGAGAAGTCCCTGGTGCCGGTGGTCGACCAGAACGGGACGGTGGTGCTCGACTACGACGAGGCCATCCGGCCGGAGACCACGCTGGAGGGCCTGGGCGGGCTGAAGCCGTCCTTCCAGTTCCACGGCGACCTGGGCTTCGACGCCGTGGCGATCGACCGGTACCCGACCGTCGAGCGCATCCGGCACGTCCACACGCCCGGCAACTCGTCGCAGATCGTGGACGGCGCGGCGGCCATGCTGATCGGCAACGAGCGCGCCGGCCGCGACCTCGGCCTGACCCCGCGCGCCCGGATCGTGTCGGTCGCGGTGGTCGGCACCGAGCCGACGATCATGCTCACCGGTCCCGCCCCGGCCACCCGCAAGGCGCTGGAGAAGGCGCGGCTGTCGGTGGAGGACATCGACCTGTTCGAGATCAACGAGGCGTTCTCGTCGGTGGTGCTGAAGTTCCAGCGCGAGCTGGACCTGCCCGACGAGAAGGTCAACGTCAACGGCGGCGCCATCGCGATGGGCCACCCGTTGGGCGCGACCGGCTGCATGATCCTGGGCACCCTGCTCGACGAGCTGGAGCGCCGGGACCTGCGCCGGGGCCTGGCCACGCTGTGCGTGGGCGGCGGCATGGGCATCGCGACGATCATCGAGAGGGTCTGACGGTCTGATGGCTATCCACTTCGAGCGCGACGACGAGGGCATCGTCACGCTGACTATGGACATGTCCGGCTCGGCGAACGTCATGAACGCCGAGTACCACCAGGCTATGGGCGAGGCCGTGGCGGCGGTCGAGGCGGTGAAGGACGAGATCGCCGGCGTGGTGCTGACGTCGGCCAAGAAGACGTTCTTCGCCGGCGGTGACCTGAACCTGCTGGTGCGGGTGACGCCGGACAACGCAGCGGAGGCGCTGGGCTTCCTGGAGGACATGAAGGGGCAGCTGCGCCGGCTGGAGAAGCTGGGCAAGCCGGTCGTGGCCGCCATCAACGGCAGCGCGCTGGGTGGCGGGTTCGAGATCGCCCTCGCGTGCCACCACCGGGTGGTGCTGAACGACGACCGCATCAAGCTTGGACTACCCGAGGCGACTTTGGGTCTGCTGCCCGGTGGTGGTGGCGTGACGCGGATGGTGCGGCTGCTGGGCGTGCAGCCCGCGTTGCCGTTGTTGATGGAGGGCAAGCAGCTCCGGCCGGAGCGGGCTTTGCAGGCCGGGATCGTGCACGCGCTGGCGTCGTCGAAGGAAGACCTGATCGCCCAGGCGCGGGCGTGGATCAAGGCCAACCCGGCGCCCGTGCAGCCGTGGGACCAGCCCGGGTACGTCGTGCCGGACGTGAAGTTCGGCGACCCGAACGTCTACAGCTTGTTGGCGGCTGCGCCGGCGGTGTTGCGCAAGAAGACGCACGGCGTTTATCCGGCCCCGGAGAAAATCCTGGCGGCGGCCGTCGAGGGTGCGCTGGTCGACTTCGACACGGCGTTGAAGATCGAGGGCCGGTACTTCGTGGAGCTGGTCACCGGGCAGGTGGCCAAGAACATGATCGGGACTTTCTGGTTCCAGCTCAACGAGATCGGGGCCGGCGGGTCACGTCCGTCCGGTGTGGACGCTTCCAAGGTGACCAAGGTCGGTGTGCTGGGCGCGGGCATGATGGGCGCCGGGATCGCGGAGGTGTCGGCCAAGGCCGGCATCGAGGTGGTCCTGAAGGACGTGACCCTGGAGGCGGCGACGCGTGGGGCGGCCGGGAACCCCGGGATCACGCCGACCGATTCGGACGACGACCTCGCCGGGTGCGACCTGGTCATCGAAGCGGTCTTCGAGAACCGCGAGCTGAAGAACAAGGTGCTGCCGGCGGCCGAGGCGGCGGCGCTGCCGGACGCGGTGATCGCGTCGAACACGTCGACGCTGCCCATCACCGGGCTTGCCGGGGCGGTGAAGGACCCGACGAAGTTCATCGGCCTGCACTTCTTCTCGCCGGTGCCGAAGATGCGCTTGGTGGAGATCATCGTCGGCGAGCAGACGTCCGACGAGACGCTGGCACGGGCGTTCGACTACGTGTTGCAGATCGGCAAGACACCGATCGTGGTGAACGACAGCCGGGGCTTCTACACGTCCCGGACGTTCGGGACGTACGTGACCGAGGCCGTGTCGATGGTGGCGGAGGGCGTGCAGCCGGCACTGATCGAGAACGTGGCCAAGCGGTCGGGCATGGCGGTCGGCCCGTTGGCGGTGTCCGACGAGGTGACGCTGACGTTGCAGCTGAAGATCCGGGACCAGACGCTGGCCGATGATGCTGCGGGGGCTGGGATCCTGGGCGACCACCCGGCGTTCAAGGTGCTGGAGGAACTGGTCGCCGAGGGGCGGACCGGGAAGTCCGGCGGGGCCGGGTTCTACGAGTACCCGGAGGGCGGCAAGAAGTTCCTGTGGCCGGGACTGGCGCGGTACGGGCGGCCGGACGCGGGGGTGACCGAACAGGACGTCGAGGACCGGTTGCTGTTCATCCAGTCGCTGGAGACCGTGCGGTGCTTGGACGAGGGTGTGCTGCGGTCGGTGGGTGATGCGAACGTGGGCAGCGTGTTCGGGTTCGGGTTCGCGCCTTGGAGTGGGGGGACGTTGCAGTTCATCAACTCGTATGGGTTGAGTGAGTTCGTGGAACGGGCGGACTACCTGGCTGACACGTATGGGGAGCGGTTCCGGCCTACTGCTTCGTTGAGGGAGCGGGCGGCCAAGGGCGAGAAGTTCTGACAGACGCCTTCGCTTTTCGCGCTCCGCGCGCTCTTCGCGCGCGGAGCGCGCGGTAGGTGTTACCTACAAGTGGAGGGCCTCGGTTCCCCCACCGTATGGCCTGCCCGA
>NZ_JBBEGC010000040.1:0-66955 GCF_037401995.1 Saccharothrix sp. CCNWYY140 | reverse complement strand
GGGGATGACACAAGCAAGAAGCCCAAGTTGCGCTGTGTCCTCCTCGGTGGACTGCCACTTGCCGGCTCCGCCGAAGAACCGGCGCTGCGCGCCGAAGAGCACGCGCTGCGCGCGGACCCCGACTAGCTTTCCCGGCCGGCCAAGCGGTCGATCGCGCCGCCCACCCGGTCCGCCAGCAACCCCACCGCGCCAACCGCCCGGCTCATCGGATCATCGTCCGCCCCACCAAGCGCCTGCGCCCTTACATAAGCCGCCTTCACTTCATCCCACCGCCGTGCCTGCTCCGGCGTCAACGTCCCCCGCAGCTCGGCCAGCTTCAGCAAGTTGGCCTCCGCCCCCGAAGTCAGAGTCTGCGCCTCACCCAGGTAATGGTCGTCGATCACAGTCGCCAGTTCGGCCTCGTTCATCACCGGAACGACCTTCTCGGCCAGCTTGTTCATGTTCCGGTACGAACCCTGCAACTGGAACGGCGGCTCGACCCGAGACGCATCCGCCTGTGCCGCCGACGCAATGTAAGCCTGGTTGTTGGCCAATACGACCTCCTGCACCCGCACCAGCTTGCGCAGCACCGACAGCACCTGCTCCAACTCCACCGACGTGTACGGGTGGCTCAACTGGTCCGAACGGACCTCCTCACCCCGTGCCATCCGAACCAGCAGCTCGACATCACCCCTGTCCCTTGTGGACAGTGGGGCGAGGACCGCGTTCGAAGTCAGGGCGTTCTCGATGTAGCTCAACGCGAACAGGTCCTCGCGGCCGGACAGCACGTCGCCGAGGTTCCAGACGTCTGCTCGGTTCGCGAGCATGTCCGGGATGCGGAAACGCTGTCCCGACTCGGTGTACGGGTTGCCGGCCATGCACACCGCGAACCGCTTGCCGCGCAGGTCGTACGTCCTTGTCCGGCCGTCCCACACGCCTTCCATCCGCCTCTGGGCGTCGCACAGCGAGATGAACTTCTGCAACAGCTCCGGTGAAGTGTGCTGGATGTCGTCCAGGTACAGCAGGACGTTGTTGCCGGCCTCCAGCGCGAACGAGATCTTCTCGACCTCCTGCCGCGCGGTGGCGTTGGGGGCATCAGCCGGGTCCACGCTGGTCACGTCGTGTCCTAGCGACGGGCCGTTGACCTTGACGAACACCAAGCCCAGTCGGTTGGCGACGTACTCCATCAACGTCGTCTTGCCGTAACCAGGCGGGGAGATGAGCAGCAGCAGGCCCATTTGGTCGGTGCGCTTGTCGTCGCCGGCCGCGCCCAACTGCTTGGCGAGGTTGTCGCCGATCAGCGGTAGGTACACCTCGTCCAGCAAACGGTTGCGGACGAACGCGCTCATCACCTTCGGCTGGTACTCCTCCAGCCGCAGCCGCCGCTTCTCCGCCGTCACGACCTCGTTGCGGTGCCGTTGGTAGGCGCGGAACGCGGGTACGCGTTCGGTGCGGAAACGGCGGGTTCGCGTCAGCAGCTCGTCCAGTCGGAACTCGAGCTTGCGGTCCACGATCCGGGGGTGTGCTCCGAGCAACCCGTCCACGGTGGCCCGCAGCTCAGCCGACGACTCGTGCCGCGGCAGGTCCCGGCACAGCTCCATTGCCACCGCCTCGGGCAGGTCCGGGTCCTCGCGACCGGCCAGGAACGCCCCGTACCAGCCCTCGACCAGCGCCTTCCGGTCCGCTGGGTCGGTCAGCGCGCGAAGGTCGTCCTCGAACTCCTTGCGGCTGCCCAACGCCCGCTGGAACGCCTCGACCAGCGACCGCGCCCCGGCGCTGGTGGCGAAACCGAACGGCGAACTGCACAGCTCCTCGAACAGGTACTCCCCGGCCAACGGGTCGCCGATGTGCTCGGCCAGCTCCGCGCACAGCTCGTCGATCGCGGACGTGTGCCCGAACACCGACCGCGCCCGCCCGAGCGACGACGCCCGCCGCGTCCAGCGACCCCGGGCCTCCTCGTCAGCAGCAGCCCAGAACAGCTGCGCGGCGGCCCGTGCGGACGGCGGGTAGCGCAGGACGCCGGCGCCCGCGTGCAGGCGCAGCAGCGCGTCGAGGATGCGGGCGGCGTCGTGGTCGTGGACCCCGCGTTCGTAGCCCTCGTCCAGGCGGGTCTCGGCGACCTGCCGCACCAGGTCCAGCAACCTGCCCTCGGTGACGGCCGCGTGCAAGGCGTCCACGGGCTGTTCGGCCAGGATCGACGCGGCCAGGTGCTCACCCCGGTAGACCTCGGCAGTCTCGGACACCACGAGCTGGTCCCAGAACGGCTTCGTGGCGGCGAAACCCTCGTCCCGGACCGGAGCGCGGTAGTCGGTGCCGGTGATGGCGAACGACAGTGCGCCGTCCTTGGGCACCAACGTGAGGTCCATCGGCTGGGTGTTCACCGCGAACCGGTGCCGGCCCAGCCTGATCGTCTCGCCGTCGAACAGGTCCAGCCGGTCGCGCAGCGCCCGCCCGGCCTCCTGACGGGCCGCGAGCACGCGCCCGTCCAGCTCCTCGGCGCGGACGGTGTCGCCCAGTTCGCGCAGCTCAGCCGCGATGGACCGGATCTTGGCCACCATCGGGTCGGACGCGAAGTAGGTGTTGACCTCGTCCAGCGACCCGAGCCCGGCGACGCGGCGCGCGACCCCGGTCAGGATCCGCTCGGCCGAGTCGGCCAGCCGGTCCGCGCGCCGTGACCGCTCGTCCAGCAAGGCCTGCTTGCGCGAGGAGAACGCCTCGTAGACGTCGGTGCGCTTGGAGCCGAGCTGGGCCAGGAAGTCGTCGAACTCGCCGAACCGGGACTCCAGGTTCTCCAGTTGCAGCAGCAGCCGGCCCAGCTGCTCGTCGCAGGCCTGGGGTGTGTCGGCGACCGCGAGCGCACCGGTGATGGCCTGCCCGAGCAATGCGAACTCCGCCGCGAACTCGGCACGTCCTTCGGTGGCCAGCAGTTCGCGGCGACGACCGTCCACAGTGGCCCGTGCGCGGTTCAGGCCGCCCAGGACCTCGCCGATGCGTTCCAGGATCGACGTCCGGACCGTGGCGTCGGCGATGTCCAGCGACCCGACGACCTCGGTCAGCACCTCCAGGCCGCGCTGCCGCTCGGCCAGTTCGTCGGTGACCGGCTTGGCCTCGGCGACCGTCCGCACGGCCTCCGCCTTGCCGACCAGCTCCTCGACCTGCTCGTGGTAGCCGGTGAACGCGTCCTCGCGGCGCAGGTGCTCGACCGCGCGCTGGGCCGTGGACGCCAGTTCCTCGCCCAACTGCACCGACAGCTCGTCGATCCGCGCCAGGTCGACGTACCGCAGCTCCTTCAACGTCACCAGGTGGCCCTGCGCCCCCCGGAGGTCCGCGAGCTGCCGCACCCAGGCATCCGCGCTGAGCGGCACCTCGCCACGGGTGCGCCGGATCAGGGCGGCGATGCCGTCGGCCGCCTCGGCCAGCGCCGCGGCGGCCTGGTCGGTGAGCGCCTGCACGGTCTCGAACTCGTCCAGCACCTGCTCGGCCGTCGCCCGCACCTCGGTCAACGGCGTGCGCAGGTCGCCCAGGTCCGCCTCGCCCAGCCAGTGGTAGGCGTCGAACACCCTGGTGCAGGAGGCGATCAGGTCCTCGAACACCGGCACGGACGGCGCCATCTCGCCGACCATCCGGCTCACCGACAGGCAGTCGGAGATGCCGCGCACCAGGTCCGCGTTGCCGACCCGCTCCAGCGGTCCGGTGCCGGTGGGCTGGGCGGCGGCGTAGGTGTCGGACAGGTACGGCGTCTGCCACACCTGCATGGGGTGCACGCGGGTCGGTTCCTCGGTCAGCGCCCGGAACACGACCAGCGTGCCGTCGTCGAACAGCGAGTACCCGTGGCACGGCAACGGGGTCGCGACTTCCTTGCGGATCACGTTGTAGGGCAGCAGGAGCGAGCGGCCCTCGCGGCGGGCGTGGAAGACGTACAGCACGTCCTCGCCGTTGGTGGACCGGATGACCCGCTCGAACTCCAGCTCGTCCACGTCGGTGTCGAACGTCTTGCTGACGCCCGTGGCGAGGTAGTAGCCGCCGGGGAAGATCAGGCCCTGGTCCTCGGGCAGCCGCTGGCAGGCCTGGCCGATGCCGTCCAGCCGCACGACGGTCTTGGTGCGGGTGTTGAACACCAGGTGCCGCCACGCGGTTTCCTTGTACGGGCGCACGCGCAGCAGGATCTGCGTCCCGACCCGGGCGTACTCCACGTCGGCGTCGGCCAGCGACTGCAACGGCTCGTCCACCGGCTCGCGGTAGATGCCCTCGCCGGTCTCGGTGTTGTTCTCCACCTTGATGGTGAGGTCGCCGCCGACGGTCTCCACGAAGACCTCGTCCTCGATGGAGATGTGCGGGTGGCGGCCCAGCACGTGGTGCTCGCGCGCGGTGGGCGTCCACTCGAAGTCGTGCGAGGGCGGGAAGACGTGGTCGCGCTCGCCCCGGTTGTCCAGGTACTTCACCGTGCCGTCGGTGGCGAGCTGCCAGCGCAGCACCCGGATGTCCTCGGTGCGGGCGCCGGTCTGGAACACCGCGAGCAGCTTGCCCTCGACCCGGCGCAGCTGCATGAGCCGGGTGTCCCGGTAGTACCGGTACAGCTCGGCGAAGTCCCGCTCGAACTGCGGGTCGTCGAGCAGGCCGGGCAGCTCGGTGCGGTCCGCGTCCTCGAACCGGAAGGCGTCGCCGTCGCGGGTGAAGCGGTGCAGGGAGAAGACGTCGTCGATCGTGGTCTCCGGCTTGAGGCCGATGAACACGTTGTAGCCGAACAACATCAGCCCGGCCACTTGCACGACGTCCCGTGGCACGCAGTTGTTCTCGGTGCGGATGCGCTCGGTGCCCAGCAGCGTCAGCTCGGCGCTGCCGAACACCTCCAGCCGGCGCGCGTTGAGCGCTTCGGCGCGGCGGGCGAGCCCGGCGGCCTGGTCGGCCAGCCGGGCCCGCAGCACCTCGTACGTGCCGGCGTCCAACGTCGCGGTCATCCCCGTGGCCAAGGTCGTCACGACTGGGCGGCGAGCGCGGCCACCGGCCGTTCCGCCACACCCAGGCGCTGGGCCGTGGCCAGCAGCTCGCGCATCGCGGGCGCGTCCGGGCCGCCCGAGTTGATCAGCTTGAGCAGCAGCGCGGACACCGTGACGTTCTTCAGGTCCTCGGTGCCGAACGAGCCGAGGACGCGGCCGATGTCCTGGGTGAAGTCGTGCGTCCCGTTGAGCCAGGACGCGCCGAGCGTCTTGGCCACGTCCGAGTGCTCCACGAACCCGTCGACGCTCTTGCCCGCGGTGACCGCCCCGACCACGCGGTCGAAGAACATGGTCTCGCCGCCGACGATGTCGATGTCGGCCTTCTCCAGGCCCGCCGCGAGCACCTTGGCCTGCGACTCGGCGATCTGCCGCTGCACGTCGATGCCGGCCAGCCGGATCTCCTTCTCGGTCTCCAGCCGCAGGCGGTACTCCTCGTGCTCGCGGGTGGCGCCGTCCAGCGCGGCCATCGCGTTCGCCTTGTCCGCCAAGCCTTCCGCCTCGCCCTTGAGCTTCTCGCGGATCGCCTCGGCGGCCACCAGGGCCTTCTCGCGCTCCACCACGGCCTCGGCGCGGCCGACCTTCTCCAGCACCTCGGCGTCGCGCTCCTTGACCTGCACGTCGGCCATCTTGACCTGCACGTCGGCCAGGCCGGACGCGGCGGCCTCGGCCTGCCGGCCCTCGGCGAGCCGGATCATGGCGCGGGTGTCCAGCTCGGCGGCCTGCTGGCGCGCCTCGGCGAGCAGGAGTTCCTCGCGGGCCTTGAACTTGGCCGCGGCCTCCGCCGCCTCGGCCGCCTTGATGTCCTTGACCAGGTTCTCCTGGGCCTCGGCCTCGGCGGCGATGATCGTGGTCTGGCGCAGCCGCTCGGCCTCTTCCAGGGCGCGCAGCTTCTTGATGTTCTCTTCCTGCTCCGCCACGGTCTTCTCCACGGCGATGCGCTCGCGGATGACCTCGGCGATGGCCCGCTTCTCGCCTTCGAGTTCCTTGTCCTTGGCGATGCGGGTCAGCTCGGTCTCGCGCTCGCGGCCGATGACCTCCAGCTGGCGGTCCTTCTCGATGCGCTCGCTCTCGATCGCGATCACGCGCTCGCGGTTCTTCTCCGCCACCGCGATCTCGCGGTTCTTGTTCTCGTGCTGGATGCCGAGCTGCTCCTCGGTGCGGATGTGGGCGGTGTTGGCCTTGAGCCGCTCCTCCGCCTGCACCTTGGCGATCTCGGCCTCCTCGCGGGCGCGCATGGTCTCGACCTCGCGCTTCTGCTTGATCTCCGCGTCGGCCTTGCGCCGCTCCAGCTCCAGGATCGCCTCGCGCGCCTCGACGTTCTGGCGCGTGATCTCCTTCTCCTCGCCGCGCTGGTACTCGTTGGTCCGCACGTGCTCGATCGCGGTGAGCTCGGTGATCTTGCGGATGCCCTGCGCGTCCAGGATGTTGCTCGGGTTGAGGTGCTCCATCGGCGTCTGCTCGAGGTAGTCGATCGCCGCGTCCTCCAGGCTGTAGCCGTTGAGGTCGGTGCCGATCACCTCGATGATCCGGTCGCGGAACTCGTTGCGGTGCGTGTAGAGGTCGACGAAGTCCAGCTGCTTGCCGACGGTCTTGAGCGCCTCGGAGAACTTGGCGTTGAACAGCTCCTGGAGGGTCTGCTCGTCGCTGGCGCGGGCGGTGCCGATGGCCTGGGCGACCTTGATGACGTCCTCGACGGTCTTGTTGACCCGCACGAAGAACGTGATCCGGATGTCCGCGCGGATGTTGTCCTTGCAGATGAGGCCCTCGTGGCCGGCCCGGCGGATCTCGATGGTCTTCACCGAGATGTCCATGATCTCCGCGCGGTGCAGCACGGGCAGGACGACCGCGCCGGTGAACGTGACGTCCACCTTGCGCACCTTGGAGATGATCAGCGCCTTGCCCTGGTCGATCTTGCGGAACAGGCGGCTGATCATGATCAGCAGCGCGATCACGACGACCAGGGCGACGGCGATGAGGATGCCGAGGCCGGTGGTGATGACTCCCATCAGTGCTCCCCCAACGGGTAGGTAGGGATCGGGGCGACCCAGAAGAACTCGCCGTCCTGGTCGTAGTCGAAGATCAGCGCGGTCGTGCCCGCGCGCAGGTCGTCCGCGCCGGCCTGGCGCACCTGGACGATCGCCGAGGAACCGTCGGCGGCGGTCACCTCGGCCTGGCCGAACTCGGTGGTCACGGTGCCGGTGCGGATCACGCAGACCCGGCCGACGAAGTCGTGCCGGGAGGCGTCCGGCAGCAGCGGGTACAAGCGCCGCAACGGGATCACGGCCACCCGTGCGACGAGGAACCCGACTACCAGCGACCCCAGGAGGACCGCCCAGTCGTACCCGTCGACCAGCGTCGCGCCCGCGAGGCACGAGAACCACGCGACCGGCACCAGCAGGGAGAACACGACGCTGCCCGGCACCCCGCCCAGCCCGTAGGCCAACTCCACCCCGCCGTCGAGGTCGAGCCCGAACGCGGCGAGCAACCAGAACACGACCACGAGCACCAGCAGGACCGTGAGCAGCACAGTCGGGAAAGCAAGCGCGGCTGCGAAGAACTCCCCCAATGCACCCCCTTTGTCGGGCGCGACTGTAGCCCGACAAATGCGGTCACGGAGGGTAAATCACAGAACGCGGTCAACCGGATACGCGGTGGTCAGTGCACCAGTAGGCCGGAAACCCTCGTGTTCGGATTGCCGCCGTAGCTGACCACAGCGCCCACCTCGTGCGGCATGGTCCGGATGCTCATCCCGGCGAACCCGTCCGGGGTCACGAACCAGCCCCACGTGGTGAGCCACCCGCGGTCGTCGCCGGGCACCTCGTCGAGCTGCGGGCGCACCCGTTCCTGGACCACGTGCGGCCGGTTGGCGCAGTCCGCGATGAGGTCCTTCCAGGACCGGTCGTCGTGCAGCCACCCGGCGTGCACCCCGGTTCCGGCGAATTCTCCGGACGCCTTGAGCACCAGGTTCTCTCGGTGTGCGCGGACGTATTCGGGATCCACGTCCTCCAGCCTGCGCGTCCACGGCAGCAGGCGGTCCACCAGGGCTTGCTCGTCGTCCTCCAGGTCGGTCAGCAGCGCCAAAGCCGACTTGTAGCCGTAGAGGTAGCTCGACAACGGCGTGTAGACCTCGGTCTTCACGCCTTTGAGGAAGGCTTCCGCCTTGCCAACCGCTTGGTCCGGCGCGAAGAACCGGACCACGACGTCCAGCCGGCTCCCGTTCAGGTACAGCCAGCCGTTGCGTTCGGTGAGGTCTTCCAGTTCTCCCAACAGGATGTCCACTCCGAGCCGCCCGCAGGACTCCTGGAGTGACGCGAACCCCTTGCCGAACTTGGCCAGCATCCCGCCCGCTTCGAGGAACGCGACCGTGCCGGAACCGATGGCGGACAACAACTTTTCCAGCGGGTGGACGTAGGTGAGACCGTGGTCCCGCACGAAGTCCTGCATTTTTGGGCTTTGGTGGATCGCACGGGCGATGTCGCCGAGGTCCGTGCCGCCCAGCTGGCTGCCGGAGTTGAACTCCAGCAGCCGGTAACCGTCACCGACGCGGTACAGGTCGGCGCGGCCGTGGAAGGGCGGGGGTTCGGCGGACATCAGCGCGGCTTCTTGTGGTGGCACGCCGAGCGCTTCGGCGCAGCGGGTCAGGCTGCCGTCGAACAGCCTGTGCGGCAAGGAGAGCAGGAGGTCGAAGAACCGGCGCACGTCCTGCGCCACGCGGTCGGCTTCGGCCCGTTCGAGGAAGAACGGTCGGGGAGCGAGGCGGTGGCCGTACACCTCGCGCAGTGCGGGTGGCAGGTCGAGTTCGGCCATCACCCCGTGCAGGCTCTCGTCGGCCAGGAACGCCCGCGTCAGGTCCACGCGGCACATGATGTCCCGCCTGGGGCCGCGCGTCGCTTCGGGGACCCGCTGTCAGCCCGTCATCCCGCGCAACACCACGCGGAACGCCCGGGTGGGCGCGAAGTCCGAGCGCGGGTTGGCCAGCTGGTTGGTGAGCAGGCCGTCGACGGTGGCGAGCAGGAGCGCGAGGTCCGCCCGCGGGTCCGCCGACCCGACCGCGCGGACGATCGGCACGGCCCACTCGGCGATCCGCTCGTGCGCCTCCGCGATCCGCTTGCCCAGCTCGGGCCGGACCGCCGCGTCCACGAACACCGCGTGCCGGGCGAGCGTGAGCACGCGTTCGGCGGCCAGTTCCTCGACCACGCGGCCGAGGGCGTCGGCGAGCTGGTCGGGCGTGGACACGTCACCGGCGAGCGCCGCCCACAGCTCCCGCTCCCGTTCCAGCAACCGCTCCACGACCCCGCTGACCAGCGCGTCCCGGGTGCGGAAGAGGTTGGACGTCGAGCCTTCGGACAGTCCCGCCTCGGCGTCGACGGCCCGGTGGGTCAGGGCGCGGGGACCGGCCGTGCCCAGGACGCGGATGGCGGCGTCCAGCACCTGCTGCCGTCTCGTCACGGGTCGCGACACTACACCCGTAGTCAGCGGCACTACAGCTGTAGTACGGTCGGCGGCATGAGAGCAGCGGTGATCGGTGGCGGGGTTGGTGGTCTGGCCGCGGCGGTCGGCCTGCGGGCGGGCGGCTGGGACGTGACGGTGTTCGAGCGGGCCGACGGGCTGCCGTCCACCGGCACCGGCCTGGGCATCTGGCGCGACGCCCTGGAGGCGCTGGACACCCTCGGGCTCGGTGACCGCGCCCGCGCTGCGGGCCGCCGGCAGCCGGACGGGATGATCCGCCGGCCGGACGGCACGATCCTCGGCCCGCTGCGCGCGGACGTCCACCTGCTCACCCGACCTGCGCTGCTGCGGGTGCTGGCGGAAGCGCTGCCCACCGGTTCCCTCCGATTCGGCACCCCCATGACGTTCTCGGAATGCGACCACGACCTGGTCGTCGCGGCGGATGGCATCAACAGCGGGGTGCGCCGATCGCTGTTCGGTGTCGAGGCGAGGCCGTCCGGGGCGATCGGGTGGCGCGGCACGGTCGACCTCGCGGTGCCGGCGGGCGGCGAGACGTGGGGACGCGGGGCGAAGTTCGGGCTCACGCCCCAGGCCGACGGCCGCACCAACTGGTACGCCATGACCGGACCGGACGGGGACCTGTCGATGTTCGAGGGCTGGCACGACCCGATCCCGCGGGTGCTGGCCGAGAGCCGGGACGTGCTGCGGCACAGCTTGGACTACCTGCCCCCGCTCCCGACGTACGTGCACGACCGGGTGGCCCTCATCGGCGACGCCGCCCACGCCATGACCCCCGACCTCGGGCAGGGCGCGTGCCAGGCGATCATCGACGGCGTGGCCCTGGCGGAGGCGATGCGCTCCGGCGACATCCCCACCGGCTTGCAGCTCTACGACCGCACTCGCCGCCCGGTGACCCAACGCCTGGCGAGGCGGTCCCTGATGCTCAACCGACTGGCCCGGATGAAGAGGTTCACCGGCACCCGCGACACCGCCCTGCGGGTGGCGCTGGCCCTGGCCCCCAAGCCGCGCCCCCAGTCGTGGAGCGCCGACTTGGAGCCCGACGAACTGGCCGGCTGATCCTTCGGCTATTCCTTGGACTGCGGGAGCTTCTTTGTCTTCCGGGGCGCGGAGGGCGGCGGGACGACCGGTCCGATGTCGCCGTCCGGGGCGGTGTCGAGGTCCACGATCACGGGGGCGTGGTCGCTGGGTCCGGTGCCCTTGCGGGCGTGCCGGTCCACCCAGGCGGCCTTGGCGCGCGCGGCGACCGGGGCCGAGGCGAGGACCAGGTCGATCCGCATGCCGAGGTCCTGGTGGAACATCCCGGCGCGGTAGTCCCAGTAGGTGAAGACACGGGCACCGGGCCACCGGTCGCGCACGACGTCCCGGAGTCCGAGCGCTTTGAGCTGGTCGAGCGCGTCCCGCTCGGGTGCGGTCACGTGCGTGTGGCCCACGTAGGCGGCGGGGTCGAACACATCTTCGTCGGCCGGCGCGATGTTGATGTCCCCGCACACCACGACGTGCTCCCCGGCGTCCCGCACAACGTCCCGCAACGCAGCCAGCCACTCCAGCTTGTACCGGTAGTGGTCCGAGTCAGGCTCGCGCCCGTTGGGCACGTACACGGAAAACACCCGCACACCCCCACAGGTAGCCGCAACCACCCGAGCCTCGGGCTGCGGAAACCCCGGCCCGTCCACCATCCCGGCAACCACGTCGTCCAACCCGACCCGAGACAGGATCGCGACCCCGTTCCACCGCCCTTCACCGTGGACCGCGAACTCGTACCCGAGGTCGGCAAGGCCCTTGCCAAGCAACTCGGCGAAGGCGTCATCGGCAAGCTTGGTCTCTTGAAGGCACACCACATCCGGCCGCCGCTGCTCCAACCAGGGCAACAACCGAGGCACCCGCTGCTTGACCGAGTTGACGTTCCAGGTGGCCACGCGCATACCCCCAAGGTAGTGCGAACGTGACGCCACCCACACCCCACACCCACCCCGACCCACGACACGCACGTCCGTCGGTAAGCTGTCCGACGGGCCGCTAGCTCAATTGGCAGAGCAGGAGACTTTTAATCTTCGGGTTCAGGGTTCGAGTCCCTGGCGGCCCACCAAAAGCCCAGGTAAGCCCCTGTGCCCGGGTTCCCCGCCCAGCTCGATCCCCCACTCACTCCCCACTTATTCCGTGGGCTCTTTTCGCCCGTTCGAGATCACCGCGCCGCGCACATCGGCCCCGCACGACCGGGTGAACGGCTCGCTATGCAGCCGTCCTGCAAGGGCCAAGAGCAGCGCTCGCCGCGCAGCAGGCTGACCAAGACCGGCGGCAGGTTCACCTTCCAACGTGGTTCCCGGGTTCCTGTCGCCCCGAAAACCACACGGAGGGCTACGTCTTGGCTGCGCCCGTAGACCACCGCCTCCAGCAGTTCGTCACGCAACGTGGGCCGTCAGAGAGGCGGCAGGATCGTCGTGAGTGGTGTCAAGGATGTGTTGTTGGGGTGGGGTGGAGGTGGTTGGGCGCGGTGTCGTGGAGGTGTGACGCTTTCTGACATCTTGCCCACCCTGGCCCATTCCCTGTGCCCCGCGCCTGATCCGCGCTTGTGGCCTGGAGTCGACGATCGGCAGTTGCGGTGGATTGCTGCCATCTTCGGCACGCCCACCTATGTCCTGGACGAGAACGAGGTGCGGCGGCAGTGTCGGCGGTTCAGGGAGGTGTTGAGCGGGTTTCGGGTGGCCTTCGCGAGCAAAGCGTTGTCGTGCAAGGCGGTGGTGCGGTGGGTTGGCGAAGAAGGGTTGTGGTTGGACGTCTGTTCCGCCGGGGAGCTTGCGGTGGCGCGGGCGGCGGGGTTTCCGGATGACCGGATCCTGTTCCACGGCAACGCGAAGACGCCTGAAGACCTCAAGGCCGCGCACGGTGTGGGGCGGGTCGTGGTGGACTCCGTGGACGAGTTGGAGCGGATCACGGATGCCCGTGTGTTGCTGCGTGTGTTGCCCCGGGTCGCCGCCGATACCCACCCTGCGCTCGCTACCGGGGACACGGGGCAGAAGTTCGGGCTCGGAGAGGCAGACCTGGAACGGACGTTGGAGATCGTGGACGCGCGGCCGGACCTGGAGTTGGTCGGGTTGCACTGCCACATCGGGTCGCAGATCCGGCATGTCGCCACCTACGAGCAGGCCGCCCGCCGGATGGTTGCGCTCATCGCACGGCTCGGTCGGCCCATTCGCGAACTGGACTTGGGCGGTGGGTTCGCGGTGCCGTACACGAGCGGGGAGGACGACTTTGATCTTGTCGGGTATGCCGACCGGATCACGCGCGCGGTTCGGTATGAGTGTGCGCGGCAGCGGGTTCGGGTGCCGGAGCTTGTCGTGGAGCCGGGGCGGGCGATCGTGGCCAAGGCTGGGGTGACCCTCTACCGGGTGACCAGCGTGAAACACCCGTTCGTGGCGGCGGACGGTGGGATGAGCGACAACGCCCGACCTGCCCTCTACGGTGCCCGCTACCAACCCCGGCTGCTCAGGAACGGTTCTTGCGCCCGGATGACGGTGGTCGGCAGGCACTGCGAAGCCGGGGACGTGATCGCCGAAGTAGACCTGCCGAGGGACGTCCACCCGGGTGACGTGGTGGCGGTTCCGGTCACCGGTGCCTACCACCACTCCCTCGCCTCGAACTACAACCAGGTATGCCGCCCCGCACTGGTCGGTGTGCGGGACGGCACGACGCGCGTTCTGGTCCGGGCGGAGACCGAGGAGGACCTGCTCCGCCGGGACGTGGGCTAGCGGGTCACGCTGGGCGCGTCCACGGCCCAGTACCAGTTGTTCCCGGCGTCATAAAGGCGCCACGAGACGACCATGCGCTGCGCACCGCTCGGTACGGACACGTTGAGCGACACGGTCCTCGCAAGCAGATCACCGGTCCCGGAGCCGTAAGACAGCACCGTGCGCTCCGCGCCACCGTCGAACGCCACGGTCACCGCAGCGCGCTGCGGGTCCTCCTGCCGGTAGTGGGAGCCGAACTTGAGGGTCACCGAGGAGGCACCGGCCACGTCGTAGCCGGGCGAGGACAGCGTCGAGTCGAACCGGCCCAGCGTGGACGGCGAGCCCTTGTCGTCCCACTCGTCCGGGTCGGCCACGGCGAACACGCCGCGCGCCCGCACGTTCGCCTCGCGGTACTGGCCGGGTGCGGTGCGGGTCCAGAAGTCGTCGGTGGTGAACGACCAGCCCTGCCACTCCGTCACGCCCTGCGGCGCGGTGGTGCGGATGCTCCAGCCCGCCGGGGCCTCGTGCGTCCAGCCCAGGACCGACGTGGGCACGCCGGTCTCGTCCTGGCGCGGCTTGAGGGTCACGGAGTCGAACGGGTCGGTGGGCGCGGCACCCAAGGGGTAGCCGTCGAGTGACGCGCTGACGCCCAGGTGCCGCAGGGCGGTGGCCGCGATGTCGACGATCTTGGGCTGCACGGCCGGGGTGCCCAGCGGGACACCGCCGCCCGTCCCGATCACGAACGTCATGCGCTCCTCGGGGGTGTCGCCGCCGTGGCCGCCGGTCGGGGTGTGGCCGTGGTCGGTGGTGAGGAGGATCAGCCAGTCCTCGTTCGCGTAGTTCGGTCGGCTCTCGACGGCGCGCAGCAGGCGGCCGATGTGGGCGTCGTCGGCGCGCAGGGACGCCTGGTACTGGGTGGAATCGGCGCCGTGGTTGTGGCCGGCGATGTCGGTCTTGCCGAAGTAGACGAAGGACGCGTCGGCGGCGTTCTGCGCGAGGTGCTTCTCCGCGTCGGCGGCGACCTTCTCGTCGCTGCCCTCGTAGCCGAGGCTGTCGCCGTCGAGGACGAACTTGCGGTCCTGGCCGGTGCGCAGGATGTGGTCGGAGATGGGCTTCCAGTCGACGGCGGCGTACGTGTCGAGCGCGGGCTTGGCGGTGTTGGCGCGGGCGAGCCAGCTGGGGAAGCTGCTCAGGGCGTTGCCGCTGAACGAGTTGTCCTTGACCTTGTGCCGGTCCGGCCAGACGCCGGTCAGGATGGTCGACCAGCCCGGACCGCTGACGGTGGGCGCCATGCCCGAGCCGTACAGGGAGCTGCGGGACGAGTAGCCCCGCTGGGCGAGCGCGTGCACGTTCGGGGTGTCGGCGGCGAGCAGCTTGTCGTACCGGGCCCCGTCCAGGCCGATGACCAGCACCTTCGGCGTCTTGACCACGGCGTCGGCGGTGGGGGTGACCACCACGGCCGCGGTCGCGAGCGCCAAGGCCAATGTTGCCGGTGCCAACGCGAGTTTCCCTCGCACCCTGCCTCCTTGGTAACAGGTATAGACCGGTTTCGGTCCGAGCGACGACGCTAGGGGCGGGCGGTGAACGTGGCGGGAACGTGCGCGGAAGCGTGGACAGCGATCGTCCGGCCGGTGCCTGGCCAACCTCTGTGAAATGGGGCCTGACCTGTGGTGATCGCGAAATTGTCGTACCCCGCCGGCATCCTCGACACATGACCGTCCACCTGGAGCCGTGGTCCGCGGAGGACCTCGGCCTGCTGCACCGGCTCAACGCGCCGGAGATGACGGCCCACCTCGGCGGGCCGGAGTCCGACGCGCGCGTGGCCGACCGGCACCGGCGCTACCTGGTGCCGGGTTCGGGCATGTTCCGGGTCGTGCTCGACGGGGTGGTGGCGGGCAGCGCCGGGTTCTGGGAGAAGCAGTGGCGGGGCTCGGCGGTCTACGAGGTGGGGTGGAGCGTCCTGCCGGAGTGCCAGGGGCGCGGGGTGGCCGCGGCTGCCGCCGTGGCGGTGCTGGAGCGGGCACGGGCGGCCGGTGGGCTTCGGTGGGTGCACGCGTTCCCGTCGGTGGGGAACGCCGCGTCCAACGCGGTGTGCCGCAAGGCGGGGTTCACGCTGCTCGGCGAGGTGTCCTTCGAGTACCCGCCGGGGTCCTTCATGCGGTGCAACGACTGGGGGGTGGAGCTCTGATTACACCTTGAGGGAAACGGCAGCCGCATCCAGCGGTCTCACTGCCACGCTCGACCGGTGATCGAGGTGGTCGTGGGTGACATCACACGTGCACGGGTCGACGCCATCGTGACGGCGGCGAACGAGTCCCTGATGGGCGGCGGCGGGGTGGATGGTGCGATCCACCGCGCGGCCGGCCCACGGCTGGCTCGCGCCGGCGCGGAGGTCGGTCCCTGCGCGCCCGGCGACGCGGTGGCCACGCCCGCGTTCGACCTCTCCCCGGTGCGGTACGTGATCCACACGGTCGGACCGGTGTGGGAGGGCGGCGGCTACGGCGAGGAGGCGGTGCTGGCGTCCTGCTACCGGCGCAGCCTGGAGGTCGCGGACGGGTTGGGCGTGCGGAGCATCGCGTTCCCGGCGATCGCGACCGGCGTCTACGGCTACCCGCATGCCGAGGCGGCACGGGTGGCGGTGACGACGCTGCGCTCGGCGACGACGTCGGTGGAGCGCATCGAGCTGGTGGCGTTCGACGAGGAGACCGCCGCGCACCTGCGGCAGGCCTTGGCCTGAGGGCGGTTCCTCGCACGCCCGCCGACCCGGCGCGGCCCGCAGCCGCCCGCGTTCGGCGGAAGCCACTGCGGTTGGTCGCACGCGCCAGTGTCGAACCGGCCACGCGCGCAGCCGCCGTGCAGGCGTCGAGCCGGCCATGCGCGGTGCCGCCCGCGTTCGGCGGAAGCCACTGCGGTTGGACGCGCGCGCCAGTGTCGAGCTGGCCACGCGCGCAGCCGTCCGCGTTCGGCGGAAGCCACTGCGGTTGGTCGCACGCGCCAGTGTCGAGCCAGCCACGCTCACAGCCGCCCGCGTTCGGCGGAAGCCGCTGCGGCTGGTCGCGCGCTCCGGTGTCGAGCCGGCCACGCGCGCAGCCGCCATGTCGGTGGCGTGCAGGCGTCGAGCCGGCCCGGTCGGCCGCCGTCGTGTCGGTCGCTCGGGCCGTCGTGGAGCGGCGCGGCGGGCGGTCGTCGTGGTCAGTCGCGCGGCCAGCGGGGGTGTTCGGTGTGACCGAGCGCGGGTGTGAATCGGGGCGTACGGCGTCCGCCACTTCCGTCGCTGGGTGACAATGGCCTGGATGTCCACCGCACTCCAGACCTCGACGAACCTCCGGATCGGCCCCTACGCGGTCGACCCGGCCGTGGTGCTCGCGCCGATGGCCGGCATCACCAACGTGGCCTTCCGGCAGCTGTGCCGGGAGTTCGGCAGCTCCACGTCGCTGTACGTCTGCGAGATGATCACCGCACGCGCCATCGTCGAGCGCGACTCCAAGACGATGGAGATGATCACCTTCGGGGCCGACGAGCACCCGAGGTCGCTCCAGCTCTACGGCGTCGAGCCCGCCTCGATGAGCGAGGCCGCCAAGATGATCGTCGGCGAGGACCGCGCGGACCACATCGACATGAACTTCGGCTGCCCCGTCCCGAAGGTGACGCGCAAGGGCGGCGGTGCGGCGCTGCCGTACAAGCGGCGGTTGTTCCGGGACATCGTGCGGGCCGCGGTCAAGGCCGCCGAGCCCGCCGGGGTGCCGGTCACCGTGAAGTTCCGCATCGGCATCGACGACGACCACCACACGTTCCTGGACGCGGGCCGCATCGCCGAGGACGAAGGGGCGCAGGCGGTCGCGTTGCACGCCCGGACCGCCGCCCAGCGGTACTCCGGGCAGGCCGACTGGGACGCCATCGCGCGTCTCAAGGAGGCCGTAACGAGCATCCCCGTCCTGGGCAACGGTGACATCTTCAGCGCCCAGGACGCCCTCGACATGATCGCCAAGACCGGCTGCGACGGCGTCGTCGTCGGGCGCGGCTGCCTCGGTCGCCCGTGGCTGTTCGGCGAACTCCAAGCGGCGCTCAACGGCCAACCGGTCGCGCCGCCGCCGGCGCTGGGCAAGGTCGCCGAGATCATCGCCCGGCACGGCCGGCTGCTCGCCGCGCACCTGGGCGAGGACAAGGGCATTCGCGACCTGCGCAAACACATGGCCTGGTACCTCAAGGGCTTCCCGGTCGGCGCGGACCTGCGGCGCAGCCTCGCGATGGTGTCCACCACCGCCGAACTGGACGACCTGCTCGGCCGGCTCGACCCGACCGCCGAGACGCTCGAAGCCGAAGCACCGCGCGGCCGGCAGGGGTCGCCCGCGAAGGTCGTCCTCCCGGAGGGTTGGCTGAACGACCCAGAGGACGGCATGGTCCCCGCAGCGGAAGACATGCACTCCGGTGGGTGACCTGGCGACGCGCGCAGCCGCGTTCGCCGCCGGCGCGCTGCTGCTGGCCGCGTGCGGCTCGGCGGTCACCGGGACGCCCCGGCCGCTGCGGGTCACCGACGTCGAGCGGGAACTGGTCTCCAGCTACTTCGCCGCGCTCAACGAGGCCGCCGGCGCGGGCGTGTCCGAGCAGCACGAACTGCTCGCCGACACCCAGCACCCCGACTTCCGCGACGACGACTGCGAGCTGCCCGAGGGCACCATCAAGGTGCAGCCGACCATGTCCACCCTCCGCCTCGACCCGGACTGGACGCCGCCCGGCGAGGACGAGCACCCGCGCGGGGTCGTGCTGGTGGTCGCGGTGACGCTCACCGCGTTCCAGGAGGGCACCGAGATCGGCAGCCAGATCGGGTCCCAGCACGTCGTGCTGCTCAACGGCAAGGCGTACGGCTTCGCGCCCTGCGCCAACTGACCACGCAGGGCACACGTTCCGGGTAGTTGATCACCGAACGTCACCGGTTCGGAGCAGTGCACGGTCAACCGGTAGAGGGAAATCCCCCTGTGACGCGTCCCGCCGGCTCAAGCACCGCGTTGCAACAGACGACACCTTGGCAAGTAGGGAGGTGAGCGCGATGACCGCACTGCGACCCGAAGTCGCCGACTTCGACAGCGACGGCAGGTCCGACGAGGACCGAGCCGCCTCGGAGGGTACCGGGCTGGTGCAGCTGCACGAGTCGATCGCCGCGCTGCTCGCCTCCCGCGGCCAGTGGCGGCAGGCGTACCAGCACCTGCGGTCGGCGTTCGACCTGGTCTACGCGGACCAGGACGAACAGCCGCACGTCCCCGAGCAACTGCGCCGCGAGGTGGACCGGCTGCGTCGCGAGCACGCCGAGGCGCGCGAGCAGAGCCTGAGAGACAGCCTCACCGACAGTTACAACCGCCGGTACCTGGACGAGCGGCTGCTCGACATGGTCACCGACACCGGCGCCACCGCCGACGGGCTCGCGATCGCGTTGATCGACCTCGACTGGTTCAAGCAGGTGAATGACACGTTCGGCCACCTCCTGGGTGATCGGGTGTTGCAGCGCGTGGTCGAGCTGTTGCAGGAGGAGCTGCCGGAGGACGGTTTCTGCGCCCGGTACGGGGGCGAGGAGTTCGTCCTCGTGCTACCGGGCGTGGACGCGTCCTCGGGGGTGGAGATCGCCGAGTCGGCCCGCATGCGTGTCGAGCGTCACGCCTGGGCTTCGCTGGCGCCCGGTTTGCGAGTGACCGTCAGCATCGGGTTGGCTTATGAGCCTCCCGCGGGGGACTCGCCGACCCGTCCGCCGGTCGCTCCGGAGCAACAGCTGCTGCGGGCGGACAGCCTGCTCTACACCGCCAAGCAGTCAGGACGGAACGCGGTCGCCTACCGGGAGGGTGGTCGGGTGCGCCTGGCCGGCGCCGCCGCCGGTCGGCGCGGGATCGCCGAACCGCGGGTTGCCGGTTACTGAGTTTTTGCGGCAGCTCACCCGTTCGGCCGTAGCCCGCTGAGCGCAACCGACTACACGCCACCCCTGTATCACCGGGAGTGGTCGTCAGGACTGGCGGTCATCCGTAGTATCGCCAAGGCAAGTGACACGCCGTTGGTGCAACCAATGTGTCCTTGATGTCGTCAACTCGTGATGACGACCCCGTATTGACCGCTGTTGCTGAAGGGAGACCGGGTGCCCGACGAGCCCCGCCGTGGCGGCCCCGGACCTCGTGGTGACCAGCCCGTTCCCGACGACCAGCCCACCGGCCGCCGACGGCGGTCGATGGAGGGCGGCGGCGGGCTGAGCGTCTCCGAGCTGCTCGAACAGCACAGCCGCACGAACATCCCGCGCCCCGTGCCACCCACCGACGGCCGCAGACCGGAGTCGACCGGCAGGCGCGCGGCACCCGAACCGCAGGACACCGCCAGGCGCGCGGCGCTCGAACCCGAGCCCGGCGCCAGGCGCGCAGTACCCGAGGCCGAGCAGAACGGCCGGCGCGCGGCATCCGAGGCCGACCTGAACGGCAGGCGCGCGGTACCCGACGTCGAGGCGAACGGCAGGCGCGCAGTACCCGAGGCCGACCTGAACAGCAGGCGCGCAGTACCCGAGGCCGAGGCGAACGGCAGGCGCGCGGTACCCGAGGCGGAGCCCGGTGCCAGGCGCGCGGCGCTCGACCCCGAGTCCGCCGGCCGCCGCGGGGCTCCCGGCACCACCGGCCGCCGGGCGGCGCCGGAAGCGCCGGGCCGCAGGGCTCAGCCGGACGACCTCACCCCCGACCCGTCACGCGGCCAGGACACCGGCCGCCGTCGTCGCCCCACCCCCGAGGACGCGCCGAGCTACTTCACGCCGGCAGCGGAGTCGACGGGCCGCCGCGCCCGCCCGGACCTGCCGTCCGAGCAGCTCCACGGCCGCCGCACCGCCGAACCGGAGCCGCCCCGCCGCCCCGCGGCACCGGCCTCCCCGGACCACCTTTCGGCACCGCCCCGCGACCCGGCGCGACGCGACCCGACTTCGGGTGTCCGCCGCGACGCACCAGGCATCGCCCCACGCGACACCCTCGGCACTTCCCGCGATGCCGCCCCCGGTGGTTCCCGCGATGCCGCCGCCGGCGCGCCGCGCGACTTCGCCCCCGGCAGCTCCCGCGAGGCCGCCTCTGGCGTGCCGCGCGACTTCACGTCCGGCAGTTCCCGCGATGCCGCCCTCGGTGGTTCCCGCGACAGCGGACTTGGTGGCTCTCGCGACAGCGGACTTGGTGGCTCTCGCGAGGCCGCCCCCGGTGGTTCCCGCGATGGCGGACTCGGCGGTTCTCGTGAGGCTGCCCCTGGTGCTTCCCGCGATGTCGCTCCCGGTGCTCCCCGCGAGGCCGGCCCTGGGGCACCGCATGACTTCCGGCCCTCGAATCCGCGCGACCTCCCGGACGGGAGCGGTCCTCGGCGGCTCGCCGAGGCGGGGCCGTCGGACACCGGTCGTCGGCCGGTCGATCCGCGTCGGGCCGCCGGTGGAGCCGGAGTCGACCCGCGTGGGTTCGCGGGTGGTGCGCCGGGACGTCCCGGTGGGCCGGACGGCAGCGGGCCTCGGCAGTTCGCCCCGGAGGGTCCGCGTCGCCTGCCCGATGGTTCGGGTAGGCCGGTCAACGGTGTTCCCGGCCCTGACACGGCGCGTCGACCCGCCGACCACGACACCGGTTCGCACGGCGTCGACCCGCGCCGCCTGGCCGAGAACGGCCCGGAGTCGAGTCGCCGCATCCCCGCCGACCCGCGCCGCCTGGGCGGTGCCGGCCCGGACACCGGACGACGCGTACCGCCCAACGGCCTGGACGCCGACCCCCGACGCCTCGCCGGAGCCGCACCCCTGCCCGAGGGCGGCCCCGACGGCAGCGGACCCCGACGCCTCGCCGGCACCTCGCCCGACGCCCCGCACCCCGCGGCCGACAACGGCCCCGGCACCGGACGCCGCCCCCTCCCGGGCACCCCCGACGCGCCGCGCCGACTCGCCCCGGGCGGGCCTGACGGCAGCGGCCCCCGGCAGCTCGCCGACAACGGCCCCGACGGCCCCCGTCGCCTAGCCCCAGGCGGACCGGACGGCAGCGGCCCCCGCCAACTCGCGGAGAACGGCCCCGACGGCCCCCGTCGCCTAGCCCCTGGCGGACCGGACGGCAGCGGACCTCGCCAACTCGCGGAGAACGGCCCTGACGGCCCTCGTCGTCTTGCCCCTGGTGGGCCCGACGGCAGCGGACCTCGCAAGTTCGCCGAAGCCGGCCCCGATGGCCCGCGCCGACTCGCCCCCGGCGGACCCGATGGCAGCGGCCCTCGCCAACTCGGCGAAAACGGTCCCGACGGCCCGCGCCGACTGGCCGGTGGGCCTGATGGCAGCGGTCCTCGGCAGCTCGCCGAAAACGGCCCTGATGGCCCCCGTCGTCTTGCCCCGGGCGGGCCGGACGGCAGTGGTCCTCGGCCTGTTGACGGTGGGCCGGCTGGGCCTCGGCGGCTCGCGGGTGGTCAGCCCGAGGTTGCGGCTGAAGGTGCGCCCGTTCGGCGTGGTGGCGACACCGGAGCGCGTCCCGTTCCGGATCTCTCCGCCGGGAGCGGTGACGAGGCTGCCGGGGACATCGCCGGACGTCTCGGGGGCACACCGGCACCCGCGCCGGCGCCCGTCCCGGCTCCTTCGCCGCGTGACCAGATCGACCCGATGAGCCTCACCACCGAGATGGAGGCCATCAGCGACGACGTCAAGAAGCGTCGCGAGGTCGACCACACGCTCGCCCGCTTCTCCGCCGTGCACGACGAGCTCGCCGAGCAGGAGCGGCAGAAGAAGGAGCGGCGGCAGAAGTTGTTGCCGTGGAAGCAGGACCACGACGAGGACGCCACCGTCTTCGCCGAGCCGCTCGCCGACGACGAGGACCTCGAAGACCTCCCCCGACGCCGGAAGGCGCGCACGGTCAAGCACAGCAAGATCGTGCGGGTCGTGAAGGTGCTGTCGTTGACCGGCGCCGTGCTGGTGTTCGTCGCGACCGGGCTCGGGTGGGGCGCGATGCAGTACATCGACAGCAAGATCACCGAGATCGACGCCCTGAACACCAACTCCGCCGCCGTGCACGAGGCCGAGAAGCAGTTGGGCGACGAGAACTTCCTCATCGTCGGCTCGGACACCCGCGCGGGCGCGCGGCCCGAGGACGGCGTGGGTGACGCGGACGCCGAGCCGGGTGCCCGCTCGGACGTGCTGATGCTGGCCCACGTCCCGGCCGACCGGAAGCGGGTCGTCGTGGTGAGCGTGCCGCGCGACCTCGAGATCACCCGGCCCGAGTGCGAGAAGTGGAACTGGGAGACCGGCGAGTACACCGGTGAGATGCTGAAGCCGGCCAAGGGCGTCAAGGCCAACCAGGCCTACGCCGACGGTGGCCCGCGCTGCGTCAGCTCGTTCATGACCGAGCTGACCGGCCTGACCATCAACCACTTCATCTCCGTGGACTTCAACGGCTTCAAGGGCATGGTCGACGCCGTCGGCAAGATCAAGGTCTGCGTGCCGAAGGTCATGGAGGACGAAGAGCTCGGCATGATCTTCGACAAGCCCGGCGAGTACGAGATCGACGGCGCCAAGGCGCTGGACTACGTGCGGGCGCGCAAGGTCACCAACGAGCCGCTGGGCGACTACGACCGCGTGAAGCGGCAGCAGAAGTTCCTGTCCTCGTTGCTGCGCACGGCTTTGTCGTCGGAGATGCTGCTGAACCCCGGGAAGCTCAACAACTTCCTCAACGCGTTCGCCGCGTCCACAGTGGGCCAGAACATCGGCGTGAAGGACATGCTGACGCTCGCGCAGTCGTTGCAGGGCATCGAGGCCGGGCGGGTCAGCTTCCTCACCGTTCCACACGAGACGCAAGAAGGCCCCACGAAGTCCAACCACGACAACATCGAGGTGTTGTTGGAGGACCAGACCAGGGCGCTGTTCCAGGCCATCATCGACGGCACGCCGCTACCGGGCGAGACCCCGGACGCCACGCCCACCCAGGCGGCGCCGTCGTCCAACGCGCCCGCGCAGCCCAAGCAGGGCAAGGTGATCGACCCCAAGGGCCTGAAGATCCAGGTCTTCAACGGGGACGAGGACAACGGCGGTGCGGCGAAGCGGGCCAAGGACAACCTGGAGGAGCTCGGGTTCAGCATCGTCAACTGGGGCGGCGGTGAACCGGCGAGCAAGACGGTCATCCGGTTCGGCATCGGCGGCGAGGACACGGCCGCCACGCTCGCGGCGGCGGTCCCGGGCGCGACGCTGGAGTTCCGGCCGGAGATGGGCGGCTCGGTGATGCTGCTGATCGGGCCCGACTGGGACGAGAAGGTCGTGGCGCCGCAGCCGGGCGGCACGGCCGCGCAGCCGGGCAAGGCGACGCCGCCGCCGGTCGAGGTGGTCAACGCGGGTGTCGACCCCTGCGCGTGAGCCCATCTGGTCGTTTCGGGTTCACCTCCGGTTCACTGGGGAATGTCGCCGCCGCGACCACCTGGACGTAGGCTGACGCCCATGCGTGAGGCCTACCACGACCAGCTCGGACAACTCGCCGACCGGCTCGCCGACATGTGCGCGATGGCCGGTGACGCTATGGAGCGCGCCACCGCGTCGCTGCTCCAAGCGGACCTCGCGGTCGCGGAGCAGGTGATCGGGGACGACGCCAAGATCGACGACGTCCGCTCGAGCATCGAGGAGCAGGCCTACGCCCTGCTGGCGTTGCAGGCCCCGGTGGCGACCGACCTGCGCATCGTGCTGGCCGTGATCCACGCGGCGGAGAGCGTCGAGCGCATGGGCGACCTGGCGCTGCACGTGGCCAAGGCCGCGCGCCGCCGGCACCCGAACCGCGTGCTGGCCGACACGGTGGAGCCGTACTTCGCCGAGATGGGCCGCATCGCGGTGAACCTGGCCCGCGAGGCCACCGAGGTCATCCGCACGCAGGACGTCGAGCGCGCGCGTTCGATGGAGGACGCGGACGACGCGATGGACGACCTGCACCGCCACCTGTTCACGGTGATCATGGACAAGGAGTGGCCGCACGGCGTCCCGTCCGCCGTCGACACCACCCTCCTGGGGCGGTTCTACGAGCGCTTCGCCGACCACGCGGTGTCGGTGGCCAAGCGCACGGTCTTCGTCGTGACGGGCCGGATGCCCGGCTACGGCGGCGACATCGACGACTGAGCACGCTCGGTGTGCTCCGCGCTGTCCGGCGCGGAGCACCTCCGGCTAGTTCAACTTCCGGCTAGTTCAGCAGGGCGTTGAGCTCCTGCGCGAGCTGGCCCGCGATGCGCGCGTTGTCGGCGGGGGCGTGGGTGAGCCACTTCTGGCCGTCCTGGCCCTGCCTGGTCTGCGACATGTACCGGCCCTGGTCGTTGTCGAACCAGGCGATCTGCGGTGCGCGCTGCTCACGGCCGTGCCGACCGCGCACGGTGACGCCGAACTGGCCGGCGCGCAGGCGCGGGCGTTCGAACACCGCCTCCAGCGCACGGACCTGGGACCCGCTGGTCGAGCGGGGGGCCATCGCCTGGGTGAAGGTGGCGTTGCCGAAGTCCTCGTCCTGGCGCGGGCGGGGCGGCGGCGCCGACGACGGCATCGCGACCGTGATCGACTGGCCCGGGCCGGGGCGTCCCGGCGGGACCAGGTCCACGACCGCGCGCAGCAGTGACGACGAGCGCATGGTCTCGACCTTCAGCTGTCGCTCGTCCAGGACGGCGACGACCGCGAGTTCGCCCTGGGCGCCGCTGCGGGCGAGGAGCTGGCGCTCCACGTTGCGCGGGTCGAGGGACGCGATCGCGTTGAGCGAGTAGTCGAACCGGACGAGCAGGGTGAGCGCTTCCTCCACCTCGGCCGAGACCCGGCCCCGCGACGCGAGGCCGCGGGACTCCAGGTCACCGTAGACGGCGTTGCGGATGCCGCGCCGCTCGTCGAACGTCTGGCCGAGGTAGGGGAAGTCGAACGGGTAGGGACGGCTGCCGAGCTTGAGGTCCTCCCACAGGATGTCGGCCGCCGCGTGGGACAGGGCGAACGAGAACACGCTCACCCGCCGATGACCGGCGGCGCGACCATCGTGCCGTCACCGAAGACGTCCTCGGTCTCGACCAGGTACGAGGCGGACTTGTGCTCCTTGTCCTCGTCCCCCTGGCCCTTGCCGGCACCGGCGCCCATGCCACCCATCGCACCCATGCCCGCACCCGCGCCACCACGCCCACCGGCGCCACCCAGCCCGCCGGAACCGCCGGGCCCGAAGCCACCCGCGCCCGCCTTGCCGGACTCGCCGAGCATGCCCGCGGACCCGCCGGGCCCGAACCCGCCAGGCCCGAAGCCACCCCGACCCGCCGCCGCCGAACCACCGGGACCGCCGCCACGGCCACCACCGGGCAGGCCGCCGGGGCCACCACCGGGGCGTCCGCCGGGACCGCCGCCGGGCATGCCCGGACGTCCGCCGGGGATGCCGGGGCGTCCGCCGGGCGGGAGGCCGGGGCCGCTGCCGGGCGGGTAGCCGGGACCTCCCGGGTAGCCCGGGTAACCAGGGTTGCCCGGGTAGCCGGGACCACCGGGGAGACCCGGCCCGTTGGGCGGGAGGCCCGGGTTGCCGGGGGTGCCCGGGATGAGACCGGACTGGTTGAGGTTGCCGCCACCACCGGGGACGCCCGAGCCACCGGGCATGCCCGAGCCGCCGATACCGCCGGGACCGTCCGGGACCGTGGGCCGCCCGCCGATGCCACCGGGCGGGTTGCCACCGGGGTCGCCCGAGCCGCCCGTGCCCTCCATCGGGGGCGGCGGCACGAAGGCGGGCATGGTCGAGCCGGACTGCTGGAAGCTGGAGGACATGGTCGTCATGACCTCGGCGGCGCGCTCGTGCGCCTCCTGCTTCTCCTCGAACTTCTGCTCGATCTTGTCGATCGTCTCGGCCCACTTGAACGGGTTGGGCTCGGAGAAGAACATCTTGTAGGCGTCGGCCGTGCTGAAGTCCACCGGCTCCGGCATGGCCGACTTCGCGGTGTCCGCGGCCTGGCTCTGCTCGTAGAGCTTGTTGCCGGTGAGCTGCGCACCCTGGGCGGCGTTGCCGGACCAGGAGGCCATGTTGGTGAAGTACCCCTGGGCGGCCTCGGCGGCCTTGCCCTGCCACTCGCCCTTGCTCGCCTCGGTGGCCTTGGTGAGGTTGTTCTGGAGGTCGACCAGCGTGTTGCCGATCTTGGTCCAGGCCTCGCCCTGCTCGTTGGCGGTGGAGGGGGTCATGTTCTCGGTGACCATCGACTTGAGCTGGTCGTGCGAGTAGCCCATGTAGAAGGAGCCGGCCGTGGACATGGGCGGCCGGTAGTTCTCGACGACCTTTTCCAGGTCCTCTTGCTGCTGCTGCTGGTTCTGGGCGGACTTGACCTTCCAGCGCAGGTAGTCGTCGATGGTCGTGAACTGGCCGAAGAAGCCCGGGTTGTCCCGCTGGGCCTTCTCGTACTCGGCACGCAGCTCGGCGTCCGTCTGACCGGCGTAGGTGACCTTGGTCGCGTTGGGGTTCTGCTGCTGCGTGTTCGGCGGTGTCACGACTGTCCTCCTGTCCTACTTCGGCAGCTTGGGCTCGATGGCCGTGGCCAGCTTCTGCGCCGCGTCACAGGATTCCTGGACGGACGCGGTGGCTTCGGCGACGAAGTCGACCCGAGACTTCGGCCCGACCTCTACCGCGATCAGGCACGACGTGTCGGTGAAGCCGGCCTCCACCTTCTTCGCCTTCCGGGAGCCGATGGTGGTGTCGACGAACCGGGCGCCTGACGCTCCGACGGCCTCGGCGATGCTCAGTTCGGGCTGGACCTTGACGCCGACAGAAGTCGTCGTCTGCCCCCAACGCGCACCACAGCCCTGCCCACTCTCCTTCTCGACGCGAGTGAGGGAGAGCTGGGCCGCGACGGCGTTCATCTCGGCACATGGGTCGAAATCAGCCAAGGCGTCACCGCTGGACGACTGCGAGGTCGTGGTCGGCTTACCTGCTGTCGTCGTGGTCGTGGCGGTGGCTCCCGCCGACGGGTCCCCCGGTTCTTTCGTGGTGCAGCCCGCCAACGCGACTCCGACCACAGCGATCGACAGGATCGAGCGGATCGCCAGCTTCCCGGTCAACTGAATCCCCATCTCAGTAGCGCTTGAGGCCGCTTGAGGCCGCATCGTCGACTTGGCGGTAGTTCTCAATGGCCTTCTGCACCGCGGCCTTGGCATCGACCAGCGCCTCGCGCAGTTGCTTGATGGCAGGAATGATGCCAGTGGTGCCGCCGCCGCCGTTCGCGCTCTCCAGGTTGTAACGGCTCATCGCCTGGGCGTCCGGGCTCGTCCCGAGCTTGGTTTCCTGACTGACGGTGTTCAGCTGCCGGCTCAAGGCGTTCAGTTCGAACTCGGCGTCCTCGATGGCCTTGAGGTAGGCCTCGGCGCCGGCCTGGCTGATGGCGAACGAGCCGGACTCCGCTGCCTGCTTCAGTCCCTGCATGCTGGCGGTCATCGCGCTCATCGACTGCGCGCTCCACGCACCCTGTGGCGCCACCACTACCCCCTGCGATCACTCAATCCCTGCTGAGCACGTTACCGCGCACGTCAGACCATGTCCCAGCTATGACGTGATCGAAACTGACGCGGTTCCAGGACCGCACGTCAGCGCGTGTCCAGCCACCCGATCGGGTGACAGACACCACAAAGCGAAGGGACCCTTCCGCGGCGAAGCGGAAGGGTCCCCTGCGTCCCCGAGGCGAAGACGGTCAGCCGAAGCGGCCGGAGATGTAGTCCTCCGTGGCCTTCTGGCTGGGGTTGGAGAAGATCTTCTCCGTGTCGTCCACCTCGATCAGCCTGCCCGGCTGACCGACACCCAGCAGGTTGAAGAACGCCGTCTGGTCGGAGACGCGTGCCGCCTGCTGCATGTTGTGGGTCACGATGACGATCGTGTACTCCTTCTTCAGCTCCGTGATCAGGTCCTCGATCGCCAGGGTGGAGATCGGGTCCAGGGCGGAGCACGGCTCGTCCATCAGGAGGACGTCCGGCTGCACCGCGATGGCGCGGGCGATGCAGAGGCGCTGCTGCTGGCCGCCGGACAGGCCGCCGCCCGGGCGGTCCAGGCGGTCCTTGACCTCGTTCCACAGGTTGGCGCCGCGCAGGGAGCGCTCGGCCACCTCGTCGAGCTTCTTCTTGTTGCGCTCGCCCGCCAGCTTGAGCCCGGCCACGACGTTGTCCCTGATCGACATCGTCGGGAACGGGTTCGGGCGCTGGAACACCATGCCGATGGTGCGTCGGACCTGCACCGGGTCGACCGCCGGGGCGTAGATGTCCTCGCCGTCGAGCAGGACCTTGCCCTCGACGCGGGCGCCCGGGGCCACCTCGTGCATGCGGTTCAGGGAGCGCAGCACGGTGGACTTGCCGCAGCCGGACGGTCCGATGAACGCGGTCACGTTCTTCGGCGGCACGGCGAGCGAGACACCGTCGACGGCGTGGAACTTGCCGTAGAACAGGTTGAGGTCTTTCACGTCGATGCGCTTGGCCATAACCGCCCGCTCACTTGGTCTTCGGGGCCAGCCACCGCGAGATCACGGTCGCCAGCAGGTTGAACAGCGTGATGATGAGGACCAGGGTGATCGCCGCACCCCAGATGCGCTCGAAGCCCGCCTGAGTGGGGTTGTTCCGCTCCGTGGTCATCAACAGCGGCAACGACGCCATCGGGCCGTCGAACAGGTTGTAGTTGATGAACGGCGCGTAGGCGGCGAGCACCAGCACCGGCGCGGTCTCGCCCATGACGCGGGCCAGGGCGAGCATGACGCCGGTCAGGATGCCCGACAGGGCCGTCGGGATGACGATCTTGACGATGGTCTTCCACTTCGGGATGCCCAGCGCGTAGGACGCCTCGCGCAGCTCGTCCGGGACGATCTTGAGCATCTCCTCGGTGGTCCGCACGATCACCGGCACCATGAGCAGCACCAGCGCCAGGGACACCGCGAAACCGCTGCGGCTGAAGCCGACAGTCGTGATCCACAGCGTGTAGACGAACAGCGCGGCCACGATCGACGGGACACCGGTGAGGATGTCGACCATGAACGTCGTGGCGCGGGCCAGCTTGGACCGGCCGCCGTACTCCACCAGGTAGATCGCGACGAACAGGCCGATCGGCACCGAGATCAGGCCGCACACCAGCGCCTGCACCAGCGTGCCGTAGATGGCGTGGTACGCGCCGCCGCCCTGCTGCCGCGACAGCAGGCCGGACAGCGACTTCTGCCACCAGTCCATGTCCAGCACGACCGGCAGGCCGCGCTGGATGACCGTGTACAGCACCCAGACCAGCGGGATGATGGCGATGCCGAACGCCAGGTACACCAGCGCCGTCGCCACACCGTTCTTGAACTTGCGGGCGCCGCTGACGCTCTGGAACGTCGGCGGCGTCGCGAGGCGGTTCAGGTCCGCCGTCTCGGTCGTCATTCGTACTCCTTGTGACCGGCGACGATGGACCGCGCCATCGCGTTGACGACGAAGGTCAGCACGAACAGCACCAGGCCCGCGGCGATGTAGGCGCCGGCCGACTTCGGGTCGTTGAACTCCGGCGCGGCGAGCGCGATCTTGGAGGCGAACGTGGCGCCGCCGTCGAACAGGCTCCAGCCGAACGCCTCGCTGGTGCCGCTGAGGATGATCATCAACGCGATGGTCTCGCCGAGCGCGCGGCCCAGGCCGAGCATCGAGGCGCTGACGTAACCGGCCTTGCCGAACGGCAGGACGGTGGTGCGCACGACCTCCCACTTGGTGGCGCCGAGCGCGATCGCGCCCTCCACGTGCGTGACCGGCGTGCGGTCGAACACCTCGCGGCTCACGGCGGTGATGATCGGGAGGATCATCACGGCGAGCACGATGCCGGCGGTGAAGATGGTGCCGCCCAGCTCGATGCTCACGTTGCCCTCGGCGAACAGCGGGATCCAGCCCAGGGTGCCCATCAGCCACTCGGCGAACGGCGTGAGCACCGGGCCGAGGACGAACAGGCCCCACAGGCCGAAGATGATCGACGGCACGGCGGAGAGCAGGTCGATGACGTACGCGAACGGCCGCGCGAGGCGGCGGGGCGCGTACTGGGTGAGGAACAGCGCGATGCCCAGGGCGATCGGCATCGCGATCAGCAGCGCGAGCGCGGACGACACCACGGTGACCAGGAGCAGGTCGAGGATGCCGAACCGCAGGTTGGCCACGTCGCCGGTGGACCACTCGCGGCTGGTGAGGAAGTTGACCTGGTCCAGCGCGAGGGAGGGGATCGCCTGGAGCAGCAGGAACAGGCCGATGGCCCCGATGAGGACCACGATGAAGATGCCCGAGCCGGTGGCGAGACCGCGGAAGATCCGGTCACCCGGCCGGACGTGGGGTGCTTTCTGGTCGGCTTCCGTGGTCGGGGGAATCGGAGCCTCCGAGTCGGGTCGAGCAGCCGGAACGCCCCGGCGGGCACCGGCAGTACCGGTGCCCGCGGGGCGCTTGGCCACGATGCGTTCGTTCATCGCGATGGCGCTGGCTGGAAGTGTGCCGGCCGGGTCAGGCGATGGCCTTGATGGCCGTCAGCAGCTTGTCCTGGAAGGCCTTGGGGAGCGGAGCGTAACCCGCGTCCGCCAGGCCCGCCTGACCGTCGGTGGCGGCCACGGTGAGGAACGCCTTCACGGCCTTGGCGGTGTCGGCGTCGTAGCCCTTCGAGCACACGATCTCGTAGGTGGCCAGCAGCAGCGGGTAGGCGCCCGAGGTGGTGGTGCCGTAGATCGAGTTCAGGTCGAGGACCAGGTCGTTGCCCTCGCCCTTGATCTTCGCGCCGTCGATGGCCTTGCCGACGGTCTCGTTGGTCAGCTCGACCGGGCCGGAGCCGGTGTCGATCTTGGCCAGGGACAGCTTGTTGTCCTGCGCGAAGGACAGCTCGACGTAGGTGATGGCGCCGTCGACCGAGCCCGCGGCCTGCGCGACACCGGCGGACTTCTCCTTGCCCTCGCCGACGCCGCCCTTGAACGCCTTGCCGGCGCCCTGGGTCCACGCGCCCTTCGAGGCGGCCTGGAGGTACAGCTGGAAGTTGTCCGTGGTGCCGGACTCGTCCGAGCGGTAGACGACCTTGATGTCCTTGTCCGGCAGGGAAGCGCTGCCGTTGAGGGCCTTGATGGCCGGGTCGTTCCACTTCTTGACGGTGCCGTTGAAGATCTTGGCGGCGACCTCGGCGGTCAGCACCAGGTCCTTGACGCCCTCGAGCTTGTAGCCTAGCGCGACCGGGCCGAACACCAGCGGCAGGTTCCACGCCGGGTTGCCCTTGCAGCGCTCGGCGGCCTTGTCGACCTCGCCCTTGTCCTTGGACAGCGGGGAGTCGGAGCCACCGAAGTCGACCTGCGCGGCGAGGAAGTTCTTCACGCCCGCGCCGGAGCCCGACGGGTTGTACGCCAGGTCGGAGCCGGCGCACTTCTGCTTGTAGGACTGGATGAACGTGTCGATCGCGTTCTTCTGGGCCGAGGAGCCCTCAGCGTTGAGCTTCGCCTTGCCGCCGCACTCGACCGCGACGGCGGGCGCGTTCGCGTTCGACGTGCCGCCGGCCGCGCCGGGGTTGTCGTCGCTACCACACGCGGTGAGCAAAAGCGCACCGGCCGCGAAAAGGCCGACAACGGCGCCGTGCCGCTTGGTCTTCACCTGGGTCCTCCACCTAACGGATGCGGGATCGGGCGACGAAGCTCGCCGCACGACACGGACGGTAGGCAGCGAGGGTGGACAAGCGCCCAGTAGAAGATGAACGAGAGGTGAACTCCACACGGGAGGTGACTAGGCACACCGCCCTTCGGGTGAACCCGTGACCTGCACGTTTGCGTGACGTGACCGGTCTGTCACTACTTGGCGTACTGGACGTCCGAGTCCCACTCGTCGAATCCCAACCGGCCGTACACGGCCAGTGCCGCAGCGTTGTCGGACTCGACGTAGAGCATGACCTCGCTGCGCCCGGTGCCGCGCAGGTGCTCCAGCCCGGCGAGCGTCAGCGCCTTGCCCAGGCCGCCGCCCTGCGCGTCGGGGTCGACGCCCACCACGTACACCTCGCCCAGGTCACCGGTGTGCGTCTTGGTCCAGTGGAAGCCCAGCAGGCGCTCCTCGGCGTCCACGGCGAGCAGGAAGCCCTTGGGGTCGAACCAGTGCTCGTGCTCCTTGTCGCGGACGTCCTCGATGCTCATGGACCCCTGCTCGGGGTGCCAGGAGAACGCGCGGTGGTTGACGTAGACGACGGCGGCCTCGTCCCGGCCCGGCTCGAACGTGCGCAGCCGGACGCCCTCGGGGAGCTTCGGCTCGGGCAGGGTGTCGTCGAGGGGGCGGCGCAGGCGCAGCAGCTCGCGGACCTTGCGGTAGCCGAGCTTGGCGGCGAGCGCTTGCGCGCCGGGGTGGCCACCGTGCGACCAGATCCGCAAGGGCGCAGCCCGCTCGGCCACTGCCGTGGCCAGGAGTGTGCCGACGCCTTTGCGGCGGTGCTCGGGGTGGACGGCGAGCTCGGCGACCTTGTTGCCGTCGGCGTCACCGAAGAGGTCGAGGTGGAGGTAACCCACCAAGGTGTGATCTTCGCGCACGAGCAGGTGATTGCTGCCGCGCGCACCCGGCCGGAGCCTCAGGACGACGGCCTCACCCACGGGGGCCACCCCGTTGTCGGCGTACTGGGCCGCTTCGACCAGGTCCATGACCTCACGGACCTGGTCGTCGCTCAGCTCCTCGAACCACGTCGATTCCACACCGCCGAACCTACTCGGTGATCATCGAACCGTCAGGCGACACGTCGCCCGACCACGCGAGGCCGCCGTCGGCTTGTCGCGCCGCCTTTCCCGACGATCAGCTTTTTCGATCGGCGGGAAACGCGGCGCGATGAGCCGACTTTCGGGCGGCCGAGCCGCGCGCCGGAGGCGCGCCATCAGGCCCTGAAGATCAGCTCAGCCTCGTCCATCGGCGAGTCCACGTCGATGACGTGCTCGGTCCGGCGGGTCGCACCCGGCCGCGGCGGACGGACGAACTTGTAGCCCACGTTGCGGACGGTGCCGATCAGGGACTCGTGCTCGGGGCCGAGCTTGGCGCGCAGGCGTCGGACGTGGACGTCGACCGTGCGGGTGCCGCCGAAGAAGTCGTAGCCCCACACCTCCTGGAGCAGCTGCGCGCGGGTGAAGACGCGGCCGGCGTGCTGGGCCAGGTACTTCAGCAGCTCGAACTCCTTGTAGGTGAGGTCGAGCGGACGGCCGCGCAGGCGGGCGGTGTAGGTGGCCTCGTCGATGACCAGCTCGCCGAGCTGCAACGAGCCGTCGCCGCCGGGCTGCGTCGTGCCGCGCCGGGACCGGACCAGGCGCAGGCGGGCGTCCACCTCGGCCGGGCCGGAGGTCGGCAGCAGGATCTCGTCCACGCTCCAGTCGGAGTTCACCGCCACCAGACCGCCCTCGGTGACGACCGCCACCACGGGCACGTCCACGCCGCTGGAGTCCAGCAGGCGGCACAGGCTGCGCGCGCCGACCAGGTCGGTCCGCGCGTCCACCAGGACGATGTCGTGGGGTCCTGCCTCCAGCAGCGCCGAGACCTCCGGGCGCAGCGGGCGCACGTCGTGCGGCAGCAGGGACAGCGCGGGCAGGACCGCCTCTGGGTCGGGATCGGTGGTCAGCAGCAGCACGTCGATGCTCATCGCGGGCCCTCTCGTTCGGCCGGTGTCTGGTCACCGGACCAGGCAGCGCGAAGTACGGTGACCGGGCCCCGTTGCCTGCGGATGACGGAGACGATACCGGTGCTCACCCCAAAAGGCCCAGGTCAGCAGGACAGGGTCACAGTTGTTTCCACAAGCGTCACGCGTGTTACACGCATGTCACACAACGCTCTCCTCCTCCGGGGAGTGCACATCAAACCCGCCCGACCCGGCTCCGACCTGGCGTTCGTCGTCGGCCACGGGTTCACCAACCACGTCCGCAAGCCGTTCGTGGCCCGCGTCCTGCGCCGCTTCGCCCTGCGCGGCGGGGTCGTCGCGCTCGACTTCCGCGGGCACGGCCTGTCCCAAGGGTTGAGCACGGTCGGCGACGACGAGGTGCACGACCTGGCCGCCGGGGTTTCGCTGGCCCGCGAACTCGGGTACCGACGCGTGGTGACCGTGGGCTTCTCGATGGGCGCGTCGATCGCGCTGCGCCACGCCGCCCTGGCCGACGAGCGCCCCGACGCCGTCGCCGCCGTGAGCAGCCCGTCCCGCTGGTGGGTGCGCGAGACGCCGGCCATGCGGCGCGTCCACTGGCTGCTGGAGCAGCCGCACGGCAGGCTGGCCGCGCGGGCGCTGGGCGTCCGGCTGGGCCCGCCGTGGCGCACCGCGCCGGAGAGCCCGCTGGAGGTCGTGCACCGCATCACGCCGACCCCACTGCTGCTCGTGCACGGTGAGGACGACCACTACTTCGGCCCCGCGCACGCGCGGGCGTTGCACCGGGCGGCGGGCGGCGACGCCGTCCTGTGGCTGGAACCACGGATCCGCCACGCGGAGTCGGCGATGACGCCCGCTCTGGTAGACCGGATCGCGACCTGGCTGGACCGAGAGTCTTCGTAGAAGGAAGTCGATGACCGTCACGCAGACCAAGCGCCGCCCCACCCGGGGCCGCAAGCTGATCATCGCGGGCCTGGTGGTGGTCGGCCTGCTGGTGGCCGCCGACTTCGGCCTGGCGGCGGCGGGCGAGTACCAGATCGCGCAGCGCATGCGGGACAAGCTGAACCTCAGCGAGGACCCGTCGGTGCGGATCAACGGCTTCCCGTTCCTGTTCCAGGCGGTCTCCGGCGACTACCGGGACATCGAGATCACCGCCACCGGCGTGCCGGTGCGCGACGACCTGCGCGACCTGGAGGTGCGGGCGAACCTCTACCACACCCGCATCGGCCTGTCCGACCTGCTCGCGGGCGACACCTCCCGCGCCACCATCGACCAGGTCCGGGGCAGCGTGAAGATCAAGGCCGCGGACCTGAACCGACTGGTCAACAACGTCACGCCGTTCACCGACATGGCGATCGAGCCGGACACCCGGCCCGAGGCCACCCCCACCCCGGCGCCGGAGAAGCCGGACCCGACGCGCGCGGCGGTGAAGCTCAGCGGCAACACCACGGTCGCCGGGCGCAAGCTGCGGATCACCGCGTACGGGTCGGTGACGCTGGTCAACGAGCAGGTGGCGGTGGCCGTGCAGGACGTCGAGCTGGACGACACGTCGCTGGCGGGCCTGGCGGAGGTGCTGGGCGCGGTGCGGTCCGCGCTGAGCGTGACCATCGACCCGGGCCGGCTGCCCTTCACGGTGACGCCGACGGCTGTCAAAGTGGAGAGCGGGGCCTTCACCGTCGAGGGCACGATCAACGACATCCCCCTTGATGGAGTGCGATGACCGGGGCGTGGGCGGTGCTCGGGGCGGTCGCCGTGGTGGCGGTCGTCGGGGTGCTGCTGCGCGTCCACGGTGGGAGGGTGCGGGTGACCGCGAAGCCGCGTGACGACCTGCCCGGCCCGGTGCGCGACCTGCTCGACCCGGCGACCCCGGTGACCCTGCTCCAGATCTCCACGACGTTCTGCGCGCCCTGCCGGCACACCCGCGTGCTGCTGTCCGACCTCGCCGACCGGACGCACGGACTTCGGCATGTCGAACTCGACGTCACCAACCTGCCGGACGTGGCCGCCGGGCTGGGTGTCCTGCGCACCCCGACGACGCTCGCGCTGGATGCGTCGGGTGCCGAGCTGCTCCGGGTCGGAGGCGTTCCGAAACGGGACACGCTCCTTGCGGCTTTGCGGCCCCACCTGCCTCGACCGATCGGGTGAACCTGGGTACTCCCACCCTTTGGACACCACTCCCGGCATGGGGGACGAGCGGCTAGTCTCGTCGCCATGAACAGCCTGCTGACCAAGCGACTCGCGGTGGACCTGTGCCGCGTCCGCAGCAGCCTGTGTCGCGCGGCGAGCTGACCGGGCGGATCACGGGCTGCCGGACACCCTTGACGGGTGGGTCCGCGAGCCCCTAACACCGCCTGAAGACGGACTGCCCAGTCATGTCACCGTCAGGAGGTCGCCGTGTCGAAAGATGCCCCCGTGGACCCACGAGGTCCCCGCTTCAGCGCCTGGATCACCACCGCCATCCTCGTGGTCGTGCTGCTGACCGGGTCGTGGCGGCTCCTCGCGGCGCAGACCGTCCTGTTCGGCCTGTGCGCGTTCATCTCGCTCAAGCTCAACCCGTGGGGCCACGTCTACCGGTTCGCCGTCCAGCCGAGGCTCACGCCCACGTCCGAGCGGGAGGAAGCCGCCCCGCTGCGGTTCGCGCAGGGCGTCGGGTTCGCCTTCGCCCTGGTCGGCACGATCGGGTACGCCTCCGGTCTCACCGCGCTCGGAGTGGTCGCCACGTCCGCCGCGCTGGTCGCCGCGCTGCTCAACGCCGCGCTCGGCCTGTGCCTGGGCTGCGAGATGTTCCTGCTCCTGCGCCGCTACGCCCCAGCCCTCGCACGCCCGCAGTAAGAAACGAAAGAAACAGGAGCCGCTCGATGAGCCGTGAAGACGTCCTGGTCTCGGCCGCTTGGTCGGAGGAGAACCTCGACACGCCCGGTGTGGTGTTCGTGGAGGTCGACGAGGACACCACTGCCTACGACGGGGGCCACATCCCCGGCGCGGTGAAGGTCGACTGGAAGAACGAGCTCCAGGACCCGGTCCGCCGCGACTTCGTCGACCGCGCGGGCTTCGAGAAGCTCCTGTCGGCCAAGGGCATCTCCAACGACGACACCGTGGTCCTGTACGGCGGCAACAACAACTGGTTCGCGGCCTACGCGTACTGGTACTTCAAGCTGTACGGCCACACCGCGGTCAAGCTGCTCGACGGTGGCCGCAAGAAGTGGGAGCTCGACGGCCGCCCGCTGGACAAGGAGCCGGTCGAGCGCCCGGCGACGGAGTACCAGGCGCAGGAGCAGGACCTGTCGATCCGGGCGTTCCGCGACGAGGTCGTGGAGTCCATCGGCAACCGCAACCTGGTCGACGTGCGCTCGCCCGACGAGTTCTCCGGCAAGCTCCTCGCGCCCGCCCACCTGCCGCAGGAGCAGGCGCAGCGCGCGGGCCACATCCCCGGCGCGATCAACGTGCCGTGGAGCAAGGCGGCCAACGAGGACGGCACGTTCAAGTCCGACGAGGAACTGGCCGAGATCTACGGCGAGGCCGGCTTCGACGGCTCCCGCAAGACGATCGCCTACTGCCGCATCGGCGAGCGCTCGTCCCACACCTGGTTCGCGCTGCACGAGCTGCTGGGCCACCAGGACGTGAAGAACTACGACGGTTCGTGGACCGAATACGGCTCGCTGGTCGGCGTGCCGGTCGAGCTCGGCAGTGGCAAGGAGGCCTGAGGTATGAGCGACGGTTGCGGCGCGCCCGTGCAGGGTGTCGAGGTCGAGGTCGGTTCCGGCGAGGTCGTGCTGACCGGCAAGGTCAGCGACGCGTCGGGCCCGGTGGGCGGCGCTTTCGTGCGACTGCTGGACTCGTCCGGCGAGTTCACCGCCGAGGTGGTGTCCTCCCCGCAGGGCGACTTCCGCTTCTACGCGGCCCCGGGCACGTGGACCATCCGCGCCCTGCACCGGTCGGGCAACGGCCAGGCGTCGGTGTCGGCGGAGGGGCCGGGCGTGCACCCGGTCGAGGTCGCGGTGGCTTGAGTTGTCCTGAGTTGTTCGGAGCGCACGGGTCCGCCCGGCGCTACCGCAGAAGGCCCCGGTGGCACCCGCTGCCGGGGCCTTCGCCTTGCACGGGCTTGGTGGGCCGGGCCTGGGCTGCGAGCAGGGCTGAGCGGTGGACGGGCATGGGCTGCGCTGGGCAACCCGGGCTCCGGCGGGCGGCCTGTGCTGGCTACGGACTGGGCTGCGGGAAGCTTGGCTGCGGCGGCGAAGCCGTCGGTGGTGGCGGGCCGCTGCTGCGGCCGACGCGAGCGACAAGACGGCAGGGCGGGCAGCGGCCGTGGGGTCGTGGCGTTGACCACCGTGGTCGGTGGCAAGGAGCGGGCGGGCGATAAACTCGGTGGGTGGAACACTTCTTCACAGGCCTCTTGGTCTTCGTGTCGTTGCTCGTCGTGTGGTTCGCCGGGTACGTCGTCTACCGGCTGTACTCCGACCAGCGCTGATGACCGACAACGCACCCGTGCCGGGCAGTGGTGACGCGGCGGTGCAGGCGGCTGCCGCGCGTGCCGAGGTGACCCGTAGTCGCAACCTCCCGCAGTTCGACGACCTGCCGATCCCGGCGGACACCGCGAACCTGCGTGAAGGTCCTTCGCTGCACGACGCCTGCCTGGCGCTGCTGCCGCTGGTCGGCGTGTGGCGTGGCGAAGGGGAAGTGGTCTACCCGACGATCGACGGGCCGTACCGGTTCGGGCAGCAGATCACGTTCGCGCACGACGGTCGCCCGTTCCTGTACTACGAAGCCCGCTCGTGGCTGCTGGACGCCGACGGCAACGTCGTCCGGCCCGCCGCCCGGGAGACCGGCTTCTGGCGCCCCCAGGCCGACGACACGATCGAGGTCCTCCTCACCCACAACACGGGGATCGTGGAGTTGTACTACGGCAAGCCGCGCACCCAGACCTCCTGGGAGCTGGGCACCGACGCGGTCATCCGCACGGCCACCGCCAAGGAGGTCACCGGTGCGCAGCGGCTGTACGGCATCGTCAACAACGGCGACCTGGCCTACGTCGAGGAGCGCGCGATGGTCGGCCAGCCGCTCCAGCCGCACACCTCGGCCCACCTGAAGCGAGTCGTCGGCTAGCCGAGAAGGATTGTTCAACAATCCTCTTGTAGGCCGTACGCTGTACCCATGCGACTGCGGCGTTGCGGGACCGACGCGGTGTTGGTCGAGGTGGACTCGCTCGGTGAGGTCGAGGCGGTGCGGGCCGCTGTCCACGCCGCCGCGTTGCCCGAGGTGGTGGAGTTGGTGCCCGCCGCTCGGACCGTCCTGATCGGTGCCCGGCCGGGTGGGTTGGCGGCGGTGCGGCGGGTGCTGGAGACCGTCGACCTCGATCACCGCGTCGAGTCGCAGCCGCGCGAGGTGGTCATCCCGGTCGTGTACGACGGGCCGGACCTCGGTCTGGTCGCCGAGACCGCCGGGGTCGAGCCCGACGAGGTGGTCCGGCTGCACACGTCTGCGAGCTACTCGGTGGCGTTCTGCGGGTTCGCGCCCGGGTTCGCCTACCTGGTCGGGCTGCCCGAACCCCTCCGGCAGGCCCGGCTCGACTCGCCGCGCACGAAGGTCCCGGCGGGCTCGGTCGGGGTCGCGGGCGAGTACACCGCCGCCTACCCCAGGGCCACCCCGGGCGGCTGGCGGCTGATCGGCCGGACCGACGCCCCGCTGTTCGACCCGCGCCGCGACCCCGCCGCCCTCCTCCAGCCCGGCGACCGGGTCCGCTTCGAGGCCACCGCATGACCGCGAACACCGCAGCGACCCCCGCCGACCGCACCCCCGCCGCCACCGACGGCACCGCCATCGACAGGTCCGCGAACACCCCCGCCGACCGCGCCGCCACCGACCGCGCCGCCAGGACCGTCACGGTCCTGCGCACCGGACCGCAGACCTTGGTCCAGGACCTGGGCCGCCCCGGTCACGCGCACCTCGGCGTCCCGCCCTCCGGCGCCCTCGACCAGCCCTCGCTGCGCCTGGCCAACCGCCTGGTCGGCAACCCCGAGCACGCCGCCGGCCTCGAAGTCCTCCTCGGCGGCCTCCACCTGCGCGCGGACACCGCCTGCACGGTCGCCGTCACCGGGCCGTGCACGCCCACCCTGGTCAACGGCGTCCACCGCGACTCCCCGGTCCATCTCCGCCCCGGCGACGAACTCGCCCTCGGCACCCCGACCGGCGGCCTGCGCACCTACGTGGCCCTCTCCGGCGGCATCGCGACCGCCCCCGAACTCGGCAGCCGCGCCACCGACCTGCTCTCCGGCATCGGCCCCGCACCCCTCCAGCCGCACGACGTCCTCCCCCTGGGCACGCCCACCGGCATCCCGACCGGCGCGGACGTCCTCGTCCCCGTCCAGGTCCCCGCCGAGCTCGACCTCCCGCTCCTGCTCGGCCCCCGCGACGACTGGTTCGACGACCCCACCGGACAACTCCGCCACGGCCGCTGGACGGTCTCCGACCGCAGCAACCGGGTCGGCCTGCGCCTCCAAGGCACCCCGCTCACTCGAACCAAAAACCAGGAACTCCCCAGCGAAGGCCTGGTCACCGGTGCGGTCCAGGTCCCCAAGGACGGTCTGCCGGTGATCTTCCTGGCCGACCACCCGACCACCGGCGGCTACCCGGTGATCGGCGTCGTCCCGCCCCGCGCGCTCCCCCTGCTGGGCCAGGCCCGACCGGGGACCGCGGTCCGCTTCCGCCCACAGGGCTGAACGGACGCAATTGGTCTAGACCCATTGTCATTCGCGGTCGCACGACCTACTTTCGGTACCTGGCCGCCGTGGTTCTCGAACGATTCCCTGTCAATCGAGAGGCACAACCATGCGCCGACTAGCCATCGCGCTGGTGGCACTCGCCACCGCAGCCCTAGCCGTCCCCGGCGCGGCGTCCGCCGCCACCGGACTCACCGCCACCTTCAGCAGAACCGGCACCACGGGCAAGTTCGTGGTCGCCAACCCGACGACAGCCGCCATCTCCGGCTGGTCGATCAAGTTCGACCTGCCGGCCGGCGTGACGGTCAGCGGCGTGCAGAACGCGACGACCACCCAGAACGGCACCAAGGTCACGCTCACCCCCGCCTACTACATCACCACCGTCCAGGCGGGCCGCACCACCGAGCCGTTCAGCCCGAGCTTCACGCTCAGCGCGGCCGTCGACCCCACCAGCTGCACGATCAACGGCTACAACTGCGACGGCAGCGGCGACCCGCCCCCGCCGCCGGCCCCGGTCACCGCCGACTTCAGCCTCAGCGGCAGCACGGGCAAGTTCGTCGTCAACAACAACACCGACACCACACTGGCGGACTGGGCGATCACGTTCACCCTGCCCAGCGGTGTCACGGCGGGCAACGCCCAGAACGGCACGATCAGCCAGTCCGGCACGACCGTGACCCTGGCCCCGGTGCACTACAACAAGTCCGTCGGCGCACGCAGGTCCACCGAGCCCTACAGCCCGACGTTCACCCTCAGCCGCGCGGTCGAACCGGTGACCTGCCGGATCAACAACGCCAACTGCGACGGGTCGCCGGACGTCCCGCCCACCACCCCCACGAACCTCACGTCCCCGGTCAAGACCACCAAGACGGTGTCCCTGACCTGGAACCCGTCCACCCCCGGCTCCCTGCCGATCGCGGGCTACGAGGTCTACAACGGCACCACCCTGGCCACCACGGTCACCGGCACCACCGCGACCGTCACCGGCCTCACCCCGAACACCGCCTACACGTTCACGGTGAAGGCCAAGGACGCCAAGGGCACCACCTCGCCGGCGAGCAACCAGCTGGCCGTCACCACCAATAATCCGGCCGACGACACGACCCCGCCGTCCGCGCCGGGCACCCTGCGCAGCACGGCCAAGGACTCGGGCAGCGTGACGCTGGCCTGGGACGCCTCCACCGACAACAAGGGCGTCGCGAATTACGACGTCTACGTCGGCACGACGGTGAAGGCCACGGTCATCGGCACCACGGCCAAGGTGGACGGCCTGTCCCCGTCCACGGAGTACGCGTTCTCGGTCAAGGCCCGCGACCTCTACGACAACATCTCGGCCCCCAGCAACACCATCAAGGTGTCCACTGCGGACATCGTCGGCGGGTACGCCAGGATCGGCTACTTCGTCCAATGGGGCATCTACGGCCGCCAGTTCTTCGTGAAGAACCTCGACACCAACGGTTCCGCCGCGAAGCTGACCCACATCAACTACGCGTTCGGCAACATCGACCCGGTCAACCTGACCTGCCTGCAAGGCGTCACCAAGGGCACCTCGCCCAACCCGCAGGACCCCAACCAGGGCGACGGCGCGGGTGACGCGGAAGCCGACTACAGCAGGCCGTTCAGCGCCGCGCAGTCCGTGGACGGCGTGGCCGACACCGGCTGGGAGCCGTTGCGCGGCAACTTCAACCAGCTCAAGAAGCTCAAGGCCAAGCACCCGCACCTGAAGATCCTGATCTCGCTGGGCGGGTGGACGTACTCGAAGTACTTCTCGGACGTGGCCAGGACCGACGCGTCCCGCAAGAAGTTCGTGGCGTCCTGCCTGGACATCTACCTCAAGGGCAACCTCCCGACCTACAACGCGGCGGGCGGTCCGGGCACGGCCGCGGGCATCTTCGACGGCGTGGACCTCGACTGGGAGTGGCCGGGCGCGGAAGGCCACCCGGGCAACCACGTGAGCCCCGACGACAAGCGCAACAACACGCTCCTGATCGAGGAGTTCCGGCGGCAGATGGACGAGCTGAGCACGACCACCGGCAAGCGCTACCAGCTGACCGCGTTCACCCCGGCCGACCGCGGCAAGATCGAGGCGGGCTGGGAGCTGGGCCGGGTCGCGCAGTCGATGGACGTCTTCAACGTCCAGGGCTACGACTTCCACGGCTCGGGCAGCGACAACTCGTGGGAGCCCAACCGCACCGGCCACCAGGGCAACCTGTACCCGGACGCGGACGACCCGTACCCGTTCCACTTCAGCGTCGAGGACTCGGTCAACGCCTACCTCGAAGCCGGCGTGCACCCGCGCAAGATCACCGTGGGCCTGGCCTTCTACGGCCGCGGGTGGCAGGGCGTGCAGGACGGCGGGAAGAAGGGCGAGTGGCAGTCGGCGACCGGCGCGGCGCCGGGGCAGTTCGCGGAGGAGGCCGGGACGCGCGGGTACTCCAACCTGATCGCGAGCGTGCCGAACTGCACGGTGGTCCACGACGAGGCCGCGGTGGCGACCTCCTGCTTCACCGGCAACGGCGGGCAGTGGTGGACCTTCGACGACGTCTGGTCGATCCAGAAGAAGACCGCGTGGTTCAAGCAGCGCGGGCTGCTGGGCGCGATGATCTGGGAGATGTCCGGTGACACCGGCACCCTGATGAGCGCCGTCGACGCGGGCCTGAAGTAGGCGGTGGCCGCTCCGGGGGCGGAGGAGGCCCCCGGAGCGGCTCAGGCCCCGGACGCTTCCACCAGCACCTCTCCGGCCGTCGTGCGGACGTAGAGCACCGAACGCCCGGCCCGCCGCCGCTCCACCAGCCCGGCGTCGCGCAGCACTCGCAGGTGCCGGCCCACCGAGCCCAGCGCCTGCCCGGTCACCGCGACCAGTTGGGTGGTGCTCAAGGGTGTCGCGAGCAGGGTCAGCAGGCCTGCGCGCGCCGGTCCGACCAGCGCCTCCAACGCGGCCGGCACGGGTCGTCGGTCCTCGGCGAGCACCCCGAGGCACGGGTAGACGACGGCGTACCGTTCCCGCCCCTCCCACGACACCCAACTCGTCCGAGGCGTCACGGGCATGAACAGCAGGTCCGCCCCGGCGGCGATCTCACGCGGCGGGTACGCGTTGTGGTTGACCTGGAACCGGCTCTCGCCGAGCCACCGCGTGCCGGGTTTCAGGGAGTCCAGCACGGCCGCCCAGCCGCCCCGGCTGACCAGCGCGGTCCGCGCGACCATGTCGGCCTCCATGACCCGCCGCCGGCGCTCCCAGTACGGCCGCACGGCCCGCTCCCACACGTGGGTCAGCAGCACGGTCGCCCGTTCGGGGAGGTCGTCGCGGTTCAACACCGCCGGGAGCGGCCCTTTCAGCGACACCCGCAGGTTGTCCCGCGCCTGCTCGGCCCCGGTCGCCCGCACCCGGGCCACGGTCCCCTCGAAGCTCTCGCCGACGACGGAGGTGGGGCAGAAGAAGTCGGCGATCCAGGACTTCCCCAGCGCGGCCTCCACCAGCGGCCCCGCCACCGGGTCGGCCGCGAGGTGGGCGCGGTAGCCGGGCAGGTGGTCCCGGAGCCAGGCGTCCTCGCCGGGGTGGGCGCCCGTGCCCGTGTGCAGCAGCCGGAGGCTCGCGAAGGTCTCGGCGAACGGCGAGAGCACGAACCGGCTGCGGGCGAGGGTGTCGGCGTCGATCTGCCACAAGCCCATGCGGAGATGACCTTTCGCGTGTCGGCGAAACAATAACCACGGACGTGAGCCGCTCCGAGAATTCCGGCTCATGCGCAGCTACCGCTCCCTGTTCCGCGCGCCGGAGTTCACCCCGTTCCTGCTGTCCTTCGCGGGGTTCGCCGCGGCCCAGACGATCGGCGGCCTCGCCCTGGGCACCCTGGTGTTCCGGGCCACCGGGTCCCCGTTCCTGTCGGCGATGAGCATGTTCGGCCCGCAGTTGGCGCAGCTCGTGGGCGGCATGGTCCTGCTGTCGGCGGCCGACCGCGTGCCGCCGCGGGCGATCCTGACCGGTCTGGGCCTCGCCTTCGCGGCCGTCACGGCGGTGCTGGCGCTGCCCCTGCCGTTGTGGGCGGTGTTCGCGGTGCTGCTGCTCCAGGGCTTGATCGCGTCGCTGGGCGGTGGGGTGCGCGGCGGGCTGCTGACCGAGATCCTGTCCAAGGACGGGTACGTGCTGGGCCGGTCGGTCTACAACATGCTCTGGGGCCTGGTGCAGGTCACCGGGTTCGCGACCGGCGGCGTGCTGCTGACCGTGCTGTCCCCGCGGACCTGTCTGCTGCTCGCGGCGGCGCTGTACGCGCTGTCGGCCCTGGTCACCCGCCTGGGTCTGACGGCACGCCCGCCGCGGGCCAAAGGCCGACCGTCCGTCTCTGCGACCTGGCGCACCAACACCCTGCTGCTGTCGTCCCGCCCCCGCGTGCTCACCTACCTGGGCCTGTGGGTCCCGAACGGCCTGGTGGTCGGCGGCGACTCCCTCTACGTCTCCTACGCCCCGCACGCCGCAGGCACCTTGTACGCCTGCGGCGCGCTCGGCATGTTCGCCGGCGACCTGGCGGTGGGCCGCCTGGTGCCGCCCGCCCTCCGCCCCAGGCTCGCGACACCGCTGCGGCTGCTGCTGGCCGCGCCCTACCTGTTCTTCGTCCTGCAACCTGGGGTCGTGCTGTCGGCGGTGGCGGTCACGGTCGCGTCGGTCGGCTTCGCGGCCAGCCTGGTCCTCCAGGAACGGCTGATGTCCTTGACGCCCGACGACCTCGCCGGCCAGGCCCTGGGCCTGCACGGCACCGGAATGGTCGCCTTCCAGGGCGTCGGCGTGCTGCTCGCGGGCACGCTCGCCCAGCTCACCACGCCGGGCACGGCCATCACGCTGATGGCCGCCGCCTCGGTCGCCGTGACCCTGACCCTCGCCGCGCTGGGCCGCCGGGTGCCCGCCCGGCTCTAGTACTCCGACTCGTACAGGTCGGCCAGCTCGGCGTGCACCGCCGTCGAGTCGGGCAGCGACTTGCCGTCCAGCGTGTGCACGCGGGTGAGCTTGCGCACGCTGGACGCCAGCACCACGGCGTCCGCCCCGTACAGCTCGTCGACCTCGATCGGCGCCACCTCGACCTGCCAGCCCGCGCGCGAGGCCGCCCGGAACAGCGCGGCCTGGGTCGTGCCCGGCAGGATGCCCAGGTCCGACGGCGGCGTGGTCAGGGTGCGGCCCCGGGCGACGACCACCGTGGACGTCGGCCCCTCCAGCACCGAGCCGGACGACGTGGTGAACACGACCTCCGCCGCGCCCCGGCGTTCGGCTTCCCGCAGGGCGGCCATGTTGACCGCGTAGGACAGCGACTTGGCGCTGAGCAGCAACCACGGCGCCCGGTCCATCAGGCCCGGCTCGATGCCCCGGTCCAGGGTCACCGCCGCCAGGCCCTCAGCGCGCTGCGCCAGGACCTTCGGCGAGATGTCCATGCCCAGCGCGAACGCGGTGGGTGTGCCGTCGCCGCCCTCGACACCCCGGGTCATCACCAGCTTGAGGGCGATCTCCCGGCCGCCGGTCCAGTTGCCCAGGACCACCTCCACCGCCCGCTCGAAGCCGGCGCGGTCGGGGTCGGGCAGGTCCAGCATCGCGGCCGAGCGGGCCAGGCGGTCCAGGTGCGGGGCCAGCTCCCGGGGCTTGCCGTCGACGACGAGGATCGTCTCGAAGACGCCGTCGCCGCGCATGAGACCGAGGTCGTCCACGCGGATGAGGGGTGAGTCGGGGTCGGCCCGGGTTCCGTCCAAGAGGGCGAGCACGCGCATACCGTGAGACTACTCACGCTCTACCATCGATTTCGTGGACACCGCGAGCAGCCCGAAAGCCCTGCGCAAGACGCTGCACGACCGCGGGATGCGGATGACGCCCCAGCGCCAGCTCGTGCTGGACGCGGTGCGCGACCTCGGCCACGCCACGCCGGAGCAGATCTGCCACCGCGTGCAGGCCACCGCGCCCACGGTCAACATCACCACCGTGTACCGGACGCTGGACCTGCTCGACCGGCTGGGCATGGTCCGGCACACCCACCTGGGCCACGGCGCGCCCACGTACTCGGTGGACGAGCACGAGCACGTGCACCTGGTCTGCCACAAGTGCGGCCGGGTGGACGAGGCCCCGTGCGACCTCCTCACACCGGCGGCCGGAACACTGCGGCAGCGGTTCGGGTTCGAACTGGATGCGAGCCACCTCGCGCTGTCGGGCACCTGCCGTGACTGCCTGAAGGAGAACGACCAGTGAACTCACCGCTGCTGACCGCACCCGGCGCCGTCGCCCCGTTCGAGGGGTCCGCCGACCCGGGCGTGCCGTGGCACTTCGGCGACCCGTTCGCCGAACAGCGGTCGGCGGCGCGGTCCGTGGCCGTGTTCGACCGGTCGCACCGGGCCGTGCTCGCGGTCCCGGGCGAGGACCGGCTCAAGTGGCTGCACTCGCTGACCAGCCAGCACTTCGAGGAGCTGGGCGAGGACCGGGCGACCGAGATGCTCATCCTGGACGTGCAGGGCCGGGTCGAGCACCACGCCGTGGCCGCGAACACCGGCGGCACGGTCTACCTGGACACCGAGGCCGCCACCGCCGGCCCCTTGCTGGCCTACCTGACCAAGATGGTTTTCTGGTCCAAGGTCGAGCCGCGGGACGCGACGGCGGAGCTGGCGGTGCTGACCGTCGTCGGGCCGGAGATCAAGCCGCTGTTCGAGAAGCTCGGCCTGCCGCTGCCCGACCAGCTGGGCGTCGCCGCGCTGCCGGACGGCGGGTTCGCGCGGCGGATGCCGTGGCCGGGTCAGGACGCCGTGGACCTCGTGGTGCCGCGCGGTTCCCTGGTGGACTGGTGGCAGAAGCTGACCGACGCGGGCGCGCGGCCGGGCGGGAGCTGGGCGTTCGAGGCGCTGCGGGTGGAGTCCCTGCGGGCCCGGCTGGGCGTGGACACCGACGAGAAGACCATCCCGCACGAGGTGAACTGGATCGGCGCGGCGGTGCACCTGAACAAGGGCTGCTACCGGGGCCAGGAGACGGTCTCGAAGGTGCACAACGTGGGCCGGCCGCCCCGGCGGATGCTGCTGCTGCACCTGGACGGGTCCCGCGAGGTCCAGCCGGAGACCGGTGACCCGGTGCTCGTCGGCGACCGGGTCGTGGGCCGGGTCGGCTCGGTCGCGCTGCACCACGAGCTGGGCCCGATCGCGTTGGCGCTGGTCAAACGCTCGGTACCGGTCGAGACGGAGCTGCTGGTGGGCACCGAGGACCGGATCGTGCAGGCGAACGTGGACCCCGACTCGGTCCCGCCGGACACCCCCGGCCTGGGCCGCGAGGCCGCCCGAAACCTGGGACGTTAGAAGGGGTTCGACCGGGGTGTTGTGTGCCAGGATCACGGCATGCGACCCGGTTCTCACGGCACGCTGCTCACCGTCGCCCCCACAGGGGCCGAGCACGCTAAGGCCGACGTCCCCCAGCTGCCCGTCACCCTGGACGAGCTCGTCGCCACCGCGGAGGCCTGCGAGCAGGTCGGCGCGGCGATGATCCACGTCCACATCCGGGGCGCGGACACGCGGCCGACGCTGGACCTCGGGCTGCTCAAGGACACCGTGGCCGCCCTGCGCGAGCGGACCTCGTTGATCGTCCAGCTGTCCACCGGCGGCGCGGTGACCGACCCCGAGTCGGACCGGCTGCGGGTGCTGGACGCGCTGCCGGACTCGGCGTCCTGCACGATGGGGACGGTGAACTTCGGCGAGGACGTCTTCCTGAACCGGTGGGAGTTCGTCGTCGCGCTGCACAAGACCATGCAGGAGCGCGGGATCGTGCCCGAGTACGAGATCTTCGACCTCGGCCAGCTCGCGTCCCTGAACCGGCTGCTGGACAAGCACGGCCTCCCCGCGGGGGGCAAGGTGCACGTCGACCTGGTCATGGGCGTGCCCGGCGGTATGCCGGGCGACGTGGAGACGATGGTCGCCGCGCTGCGCCTGCTGCCCGAGGGCGCGTCGTTCTCGGCGACCGGGATCGGGCGCACGTCACTGCCGGTGATGCTGGCCGCGTTGAGCGCGGGCGGTCACCTGCGCGTAGGCATGGAAGACACCATTTCCTACGCCAAGGGGCAGCCGGTGCGGGACAACGCGCAGCTCGTGGCCCGTGCCGCGGGTCTGGCGAAGATCGCGCAGCGGCCACCGCTGGCACCGGCGCAGGCGCGGGAGCTACTCGGCGTGCGCAGTCCGGTACAGGTTTGAGACAACTTTGGAAGCAGGTTTGTGTTGGCGGGTGGGCAGGAACTACCTCAGGATGAGTACGTGATCGAGGTGCGTCCTGGCGGGCGCCGGCGGATCGACCGGGTGCTCGCCCCCGGCTACACCGAGGGGATCGAGCGGCTCCCGCTCGCCGACGTGCGCGCCCTGCGCGACGAGGCGGCTCAGGAGGAGACCGATCTGTCGTACCTGCGGCGGCTGCTGCACGCGCGGATCGACATCGTGCGGGCCGAGCAGGCGCGGCGGACCTCCGGCGGCTCGGCGGTGGTGGACCAGCTGGCGACGATCCTCGCGTCCAACGCGGTGGGACCGGCGACCGGGCTGGGCCGCTACCAGACGCAGGAGCCGTCCCGGGCGGAGGCGCACCGGCGGCACGTCGAGGCGCTGGTCTCGGACGTGGACCTGTCGGACGTCTCGGCGCTCTCGGACGACAAGCTGGACCTCGCGCTGCGCACGTTCGTCAACGAGGAGGCGTCGGTCTCCACGCGCCGCCGCGAGGTGCAGGTCGTGGTGGACCGGCTCAACGCCGAGATCGCGGACCGGTACCAGAGCGGGAGCGCGTCGGTGGACGAGCTGCTGGCCGCCGAGCGCGGGTGGCCGACGAACCCCGGGCGCACCAAGGACTGATCTCACCATCCGGGAACACACTCCCGGATCGTGAGCACTGCCGCCTAGCGTGCCCTCATGGGGTACCGCTGGGTGGTTCTGGCTGTGGGCGCACTGGCGCAGGGCACGAACGCGGCGGTGTTCCTCGGCCTCCCGGCGATCAGCCCCGCCCTGCGCGCCCACTTCGACCTGAGCCTGCCCCAGGTGGGGCTGCTGCTCGGCGCGGTCAACCTCGGCACGATGCTGACCCTCGTCGCGTGGGGCGCGGCGGCGGACCGGCACGGCGAACGCGCGGTGATGACCATTGGCGGCGTCGGCGCGGCCCTGTGCCTGGCGCTGGCGGCGGTGGACGGGCCGGTGGTGGCCGGGCTCGCACTGGTCGGCGTGGGGTTGTTCGGGGCGAGCGTGAACGCGGCGAGCGGCCGGGCCGTGATGACGTGGTTCCCTTCCGGCTCACGCGGGCTCGCGATGGGCATCCGGCAGACCGCCACTCCCCTCGGCGCCGCCCTGACCGCGGCCGTGCTGCCGGTTGTGGCCGTCCGGGCCGGCGTGCCGGCGGCGTTCCTGGCGTTGGCCGGGTTCACCGGTTTCGTGGCGGTCCTGGTCGCGCTCCTGGTGCGCGAGCCGCCGGGCGCGGTGCGGGCGTCCCACGGTCACGGGGTGGTGCTGCGCGACCGTGGCTTGCTGCGGCTGAGCACGGCGAGCGGCCTGCTGGTGGTCCCGCAGTTCACCGCCGCCGCGCTGATGGTCGAACTCCTGCACGACCACCGGGGCCTGGCGGTCGGGGTGGCGGCGGGGCTGTTCGCCGTGGCCCAGGTCGTCGGCGGGTTCGGGCGGCTGGCGGTGGGCGTGTGGTCGGACCGGGTGCGCAGCCGGGTGGGTCCGCTGAAGGTGGTCAGCGTGCTGGTCGCGGTCGGGTTCGCGCTGTGCGCGGTGCTGGACCGGGCGCCGGTGTGGCTGCTGGTGGCGGCGCTCCTGCCCACGGCGGCCCTGGCGCTGTGCTGGAACGGCCTGGCGGTGACGGCGGCGGCCGAGATGGCCCCGGAGGGCAGCAGCGGCACGGCCCTGGGGATGCAGAACTCGGCGAACTACCTCAGCGCCACCCTCACCCCGCCGCTGGCGAGCTGGCTGGCCGCCACCCTCGGCTGGCCGGTGGCCCTGCTCGTGGCCGCCACGGCCGCCGTGGCCGCCCGCGTGCTCCTCGCGGATCAGCCGTGGCGTTCCCGGCGGGACAGCTCGCCCCAGAAGTCGCGGAGCTCCTCGTAGCGCAGGGCCACCTCTTCGGCGTCACCGGTTTCCAGGGCGTCCACGATCGCGTTGACGTCCTGGGCCGAGCTGTCCTCCAACAGCTCCTTGTCGTCCATGAGCTGCACCAAGCCGCCGTAGTCCAGCTCGACCGCCGAGTCCGGGGCGAAGTGGTCGAGCCAGCGGGCCGTGTCGGCCAGCACCTTCGCCGGGCCGCCTTCGCCCAGGGAACTCGACACGACCTTGTGCGCCCGCGCCACGCGGCGGCGGGCGTCCGTCATCGAGGCCCGCCAGGACACCTGGCGCTCCGAGTCGTCGCGCGGGGCGAGCACCACCCGGCGGGCGTCCGGGTCGACCAGGGTGAACCACGGCAGGGGGACGGTCCACGTCGTGGAGATCACGTGGACCGCGCCGCGGGTCAGCTCCGCCATCACCGCCGACGCCCGCGACCTGATGGCCTCCGGCGGCACGGACAGCGCCGCCTCCTGGAGGACCGGTGTGGAGGTGGCCAGGAAGCCCACCAGGGCCGCCGCCGACCGGGGCCTCAGGTCCAGCGGGCACACCAGCGGACCGGGTCCCACCTCGCCCGGGACCTCGGCGGGGCTGATGGTCATCACGTCGAAGGGCGCGTCGGGCGAGACGCTGCCGTCCGAGCGCTCCCCGGGCAGCAGCCGGGGCGGTCGGGCCAGTTGTGACCGGAGCCACAGCTCGCGTTCGCGGTGTCCGGCGTCCGCTCGGCTCAAAGGCCCCGCTTCCAGGGCTTTCCGCACCTGGTCGGCCAACGGTGCGTCAAGAGCCGACAGCGGTTCGTACACCCTGAGGTAGGCGACGAACGGTCGTGGCACCCGCGCATCCTCCCACGCGGAAGATTGGCGGCACGTGTCACGCCTACCGCGTCGCGAGGAACCCCTTCGACACGGTACGGTAGTTACCAGGAACTAGTTGTCGAGACGAGTGGGGCCGCCGTTCCCCCGGCCGCCCCCGTCCCTGTGCGAGGGGGTCGAGCCATGGGGCGCGGCCGAGCGAAGGCCAAGCAGACGAAGGTGGCGCGGGAGCTGAAGTACAGCTCTCACAACACCGACTTCGAGGCCTTGCAACGCGAGCTTTCCGGCGGCAGCAATGCCGACAACGGGCACCGTCGGAGCGATGAGCCATTCGACGACCCGTCGGACGACGAGTACGACGACTACCGTCGCTGACGCATCCACACCCGCTCGGAGGTTGGGCTGCCGGTTACCGCCGGCAGCCCGACCTTTGACGCGGCCCTAGAACGCCCTGGCGTACTGCTTCGGCGGAGTGACCTGCACCCCCAGTTCGACGGCCGCGCGCAGCGGCCAGTACGGGTCGCGCAGCAGCTCCCGCCCGAGCAGCACCAGGTCGGCCGCCCCTTCGGCGAGCACGGCCTCCGCCTGCCGGGCGTCGGTGATCAAGCCGACGGCCCCGACGGGCACCTCGGCCTTGCTCCGCACCGCTTCGGCGAACGGCACCTGGTAGCCGGGCCGCAGCGGGATGTCGGGGTGGGGGACGCTGCCGCCGCTGGACACGTCGACCAGGTCCGCGCCCGCTTCGGCGAGGCTCCGGGCCAGCACGACGCTGTCCTCGACCGCCCAGCCGCCCTCGACCCAGTCGGTGGCGGAGATGCGGACGAGCACCGGCACGTCGTCGCCGACCGCCGCGCGGACCGCCGCCGTCACCTCTCGGGGTAGCCGCACGCGGTTCTCCAGGCTGCCCCCGTACCCGTCGGTGCGGTGGTTGCTCAGCGGCGACAGGAACTGGTGCAGCAGGTAGCCGTGCGCCGCGTGCACCTCCACGACCTCGAACCCGGCCGCGACCGCCCGCCGGGCCGCCGCGGCGAAGTCCTCGACGATCCCGGCGATCTCCGCCTCGGTCAGCTCCCGCGGCACCCGGTACGTCCCACTGAATGGGACGGCACTGGGGGCGACGGGCGTCCAGCCGCCCTCCTCGTCCGACACGCCGCCGTGGCGCGGGTCGAACGGCGGGTGGGTCGACCCCTTGCGTCCGGCGTGCCCGAGTTGCGCCCCCGGCACCGCCCCCTGCGCGCGGATGAACGCCGCGACGGGCCGCCACGCCTCCGCGTGCGCGTCGCTCCACAGCCCGGTGTCCGCGGGTGAGATCCGGCCGACCGGCGACACAGCGGTAGCCTCGGTCAACACCAGTCCCGCGCCACCGACCGCACGCGAGCCGAGGTGTACCAGGTGCCACTCGTCGGGCAGGCCGCCCCGAGCGGAGTACTGGCACATCGGGCTGACGGCGATCCGGTTCGGGAGGGTGACCGAGCGGAGGGTCAATCGGCTGAACAGCGCACTCACCTGCGTCTCCTCGGGTGGTTCCGGCGTGACGACGGGTCCTTCGGGCCCCACGACGGGTCCAAGGTCCCGGATCGGACGCGTTGTTCCCCCGGTGAACGACCTCCCACCGCGCGGGAGCAGCCACATTCCATTCGATTCGGTATTGCGCGTGCATTAGCACGTGATCTTGAATGGGGGGTCGGCGCGCAAAACGCTCGGGAAGACAGGGTCAGTTACGCCCATTCGGGTGTACTGTCCGCAGCACGTTCGGGGAGACCATCACTTGCCGCCCCACACCGGTCGGTAGGTGAATTCCAGTTCCCGCCGGTCACGACAGTAACAGGATCCACATGCTGCCCATGCCGACCTCGATGCCATCGGATCCCGTGTGGCCCAGCAACAGCCTGCTGGGTCGCCTCCGCGACAACACCCGACAAGAGCTGCTGAACATCGGCACGGTCGTGCGGTACACGGCCGACCGGGACGTCATCGAGCAGGACGCGAACGACACTCACGTCCTTCTGCTGCTCGAAGGCGTGGTGAAGGTGCAGACCACCGACGAGACCGGCGACACCGCCCTGCTGGCCATCCGCGTCGCGGGCGACCTGGTGGGCGAGATGGCCGCGCTGGACCAGAAACCGCGCTCGGCCACGGTCGTGACGTGCGGCGACGTGGTGGCCAAGCTGATCACCAGCGGGGAGCTGATGAGCTTCCTGCACCGCCGCAACGACGTGTTCGTGGAATTGATCGGGATGATCAACGACCGGTTGCGCTGGGCCAACCAGCGCCGCCGCGATTTCCTGTCCCACCCGGCCGCCGAACGGGTGGCGCGGGTGCTCGTCGAATTGGTGCAGACCTACGGCCGGGAAGAGGCCCACGGCTGGACCCTCGGAATTCCGCTGACCAAGGTCGAGTTGGCCTCCATCGCCGGGATGAAGCCCCGAACGGCGGAGAAGGCGTTCAGCGACCTGCGCAAGGCGGGCGTGGTGGTGAGCCACCTGCGGCGCGACGTGCTGGTGCCCGACCTGGAGAACTTGCGGAAATTCGCGGGGATCTGAGGGCGAGTCCGCAGAAATGCGGCATTGACTGCGGTGCGTTCGTCCACAGTGACTCTTCGCGAGCCCGTGAAACCGCACCGACGTCGAAAGGCCGAAGCCCCCATGAGTCCTGCCACCTTCCGGCGCAGCCTGCTGGTCTGCTGTGACCTGCGGCGCTACGGCGCGGCCGACGACCAGTTGCAGCGCGACCTCCAGGACCTGCTGGTCCGCTCCCTGGACCGGGCGGGCAGCGCCGCCGGCCTGGACCGCTCGACCTGGACCCGCCAGCCCAAGGGCGACGAGGAGTGGGCCGTCCTGCCCTCCGACGCGCCCGAACACGTCGTCGTCGACCAGTACGTCCGCGCGCTGAACGCGGAACTGGCCGCCGCCAACCGCTACCGCGTCCCGGAAGCGCGCGCCCGATTGCGCCTCGCCATCCACCACGGCGCCATCGTGGACGGCGCGAACGGATTCCCGGGACAGGATTCCGTACTTGTTTCGCGTTTGTTGAACAGCAAGGCCGCGCACCTCGCGCTCGACCAATTCCCCGACGCCGACTTGGTCGTCGTGTTGTCGGAGATCGTGTATTCCACGTTGATCCTGCCCGGCCACACGACCCTGCGCGCGGCGGACTTCCGGCGGGTCGAGGTGCGGGAGAAGACCTACGTCGGACACGGGTGGATGTGGATCCCCAACGCCGACGTCCACGCCCTCGACCTCGGCCCCGCCGAGGCCGCCGAGGCCACCGACGCCGGCCCGCAGCCCGCCGACGCGCTGCCCGCCGAGCCGGTGCACCCGGGCTCGGTCAACCAGAACGCCGTGGCCACCGGCGGGTCGACGGTGGTCCAGGCGGGCCGGGACGCGCACGTGCCGACCTGGCAGCGCGCCGACGTGATCCAGAACTTCCACAACAACGACCAGCGCGGCTCCCACTTCGGCACCAGCTGACCGCTCAACCACCCAGGTAGCGCACCTGGCGTTCCTTGCCGGCGCTCACCTCGGCGTGGGCGGCGGCGATCTGCGGGCGGTGGGAGACCTCGGGCACGCCGACCTCCCACCACGCGCCCGCCTCCGTCCACGACGACGGGTGGGTGCGCACGACGACCACGGCCGGCCGCCGCTCGGTCCCGGCCACCTCGCGGGCGGCGCGGTAGGCCTCGGGCAGGTCGGCCAGGCCGTCGACCGGGAAGACCGCGCAGCCCATCGCCGCCGCGTGGGCCGCGAAGTCGGTGCGCGGCGGCTTGGCGTGCTCGGTGCGGCAGTCGTCGTAGAGGTTGTTGAAGCCCGCACCGCCGTGGCCGGTCTGGAGGCGGTGGATCACCGCGTAGCCGTCGTTGTCGCACACCACGGCCACGAACCCGTGCCCGGCGAACGCGGCGGAGAACAGCTCCGAGTTGAGCATCAGGTACGAGCCGTCACCCACCAGTGTGGTGACCACGCCGTCCTCCCGGGCGATGGCCGCGCCCCAGGCGCCCGCCAGCTCGTAGCCCATGCAGGAGAACCCGTACTCGACGTCCATCGTCGCCTCGCCGACCGCCCGCCACCCGCCGATCAGCTCGCCGGGCAGGCCACCGGACGCCGTCACGACGTAGTCCTCGGGACCGCTCGCCGCGTTCACCACGCCGACGACCTGCGCGTACGTCGGCAGACCATCCGAGGGCGCGCGCAGACCGTCGATGTGGGCGTCCCAGCGGCCACGCTCGACCGCCGCCCGGTCGGACCACGTCGGGTCGGCGCGCCACGTGCCCAGCAGGTCGGTCAGCTCACGCAGCGCCTCGTCGGCGTCGGCGACCACGGCCAGGCCGCCGTGCTTGACCGCGTCGAACCGGGCCGCGTTGAGCGACACCAGGCGGGCGTCCGGCGCGAAGACCGTCCAGGACGCGGTGGTGAAGTCCTGCAACCGGGTCCCGACCGAGAGCACCACGTCCGCTTCGGCGGCCAGGACGTTCGCGCTGGTCGAGCCCGTGATGCCGAGGGGGCCGGCGTGCAGGGGGTGGTCGTGCGGGACGAGGGTGCGCCCGGCGGTGGTCTCCACGACGGGCACGCCGTGCTGCTCGGCGAACCGCAGCGCCCGCCCGGCCGCGCCCGAGTACCGCACGCCGCCGCCCAGCACCAGCAGCGGCCGGCGGGAGGTGCGGACCACGTCGGCCGCGGCGGTCAGGGCGCGCAGGTCGGGGCGCTGGCGCTGCGGGCGGTGCACGACGGGGGCGAACAGGGCGTCCGGGAAGTCGTAGGACTCCGCCTGCACGTCCTGGGGCAGCGCGAGCACCACCGGGCCGCAGTCGGCCGGGTCGGTCAGCACGCGGGCGACCTGGGGCAGCGTGGCCAGGAGCTGCTCGGGGCGGGTGATCCGGTCGAAGTACCGGCTGACCGCGCGGAAGGCGTCGTTGACCGTGGTGGTGGGGTCGCCGAAGTGCTCGACCTGCTGGAGCACCGGGTCGGGGGCGCGGCTGGTGAAGGTGTCGCCGGGCAGCAGGAGCAGCGGCAGCCGGTTGGCGTGGGCGACGCCGGCGGCGGTGACCATGTTCAGCGCGCCCGGACCGATCGACGAGGTCGCCACCCCGACCTGACGGCGGTGGGTGGCCTTGCCGATGCCGACGGCGGCCAGCGCCATGCCCTGCTCGTTGTGGCCGCGCCAGACCGGCAGGTCGTCCCGGTGCTCCTCCAGGGCGTTGCCCAGGCCCAGGACGTTGCCGTGGCCGAAGATCGCGAACACGCCCGGGAACAGCGGCGCGGTGGAGCCGTCGAGGAGTTCGGTGTGCTGGGCGAGCAGCCAGCGGACCAGGGCCTGGGCCGTGGTGAGGTTCATGCCGTCCGTCCTTCGGCGGTGGTGACCGGGCAGCGCGGGTCCAGCGGCTGGGTGCGCCAGCTGTCGCGGACCCACGTGTGGGCGGGGTCGTCGCAGAACGCCATCGAGCGGTCGGCGCCGGGGCCGGCCAGGACGTTCAGGTAGTACAGCGGGTAGCCGGGCGCGGCGACGCACGGGCCGTGGTAGCCGCGCGGGATCAGGAAGACGTCGCCGTCGCGGACGGTCACGTCCTCGTCGATCGTGCCGTCGTCGGTGTAGGTGCGGTGGAAGCCGAAGCCCTCGCGGGACGGCGTCACCCCGTCGCGGCCGGCGACCCGGAAGTAGTAGATCTCCTCGTTGACCACCTCGCACGTGTCGTCGTGCTTGTGCGGCGGGTAGGACGACCAGTTGCCGTCGGGGGTGATCAGCTCGCACGCGATCAGCTTGTCGGCGTGGTCCCACACGCCCGGCACGCCGAAGTTGGTGACCTGCCGGGTGGCGCTGCCCGCGCCCCGCACCTCGACCGGCACGTCCTCCGCCGGTCCGTACCTCGGCGTGAGCCTGCGCTCGGCGCGGGCCATCGGCAGGGCGACCTCCACGCCCTCGCGGGTCGACAGGGTGACCACGGCGTCCCGGGGCACGTACGCGAAGTCGGTGACCCGGGTGAAGACCGAGTCGCGGCCGGCCAGCTCGAAGCGCTCGCCGTCGACCTCGACAACGCAGCCGCCGGACAGGGGCAGCACGAACGCCTCGAACTCCCCGGTGTCGATGGTCCGGGACTGGCCGGGGTGCAGGAGCAGCACCCGCAGGCCGGTGTACGCCCAACCGGCGTCCTCGGGATGCAGGTCGACCGCGTTCTCGCCGTCGGAGAGGGTGCCCAGGGGCCGGTGCAGGCTCATGCGCTCACCCCGGTGCGCGCGGTGCGGAGGACCTCGGCGGCGGCTTCCACCGCGCCGGCCACGTCGCCGTCCGGCGGGTAGAGCAGGGCACGCCCGACGACCAGGCCGCGCACGGTCGGGTGGCGCAGGGACCGGCCCCACGACGCCAGGTCGTCCTCCGGCCGGGCCGAGGGCACCCCGCCCAGCACCAGCGCGGGCAGTGTGGTGGCGTCCAGCACCTCGTCCGGCGAGGCGGGCAGCTTGAGCCAGGTGTGCGCCGAGGTCACGCCCAGACCGGCCGCCACGCTGCCCGCGCGGGCCAGGGCGGCGGCGTCCTTGCGCAGCACCAGGCGGCCTTCGGCGTCCCGCTCGTAGGGCAGCGGCTCGACCATCGCCATCAGGCCGCGCTCGGCCAGCGCGGACACGGCGGCGGCACAGCTCTCCAGGGTCGGCACCGTGCCGGGGTCGGAGTCGACCAGGCGCAGCAGCATCTTGCCGCCGTCCAGGCCGCACGCGGCGATGGCGGTCGGGTCGTAGGCGGTGAACCGGTCGTCGATCTCCCAGTCCGCGCCGGCCAGGCCGCCCCGGTTCATCGAGCCGATGACGACCTTGTCGTTCAGGCCGTCCAGCAGCAGCAGCTCCTCGATGACGTCCGGGGTGCCCAGGACGCCGTCCACCGCCGGGTTGGCCAGCGCGGTGAGCAGGCGGTCCAGCAGGGACCGGCGGTCGGCCATCGCGAGCGGGTCCGCGCCGACGCCCAGCGCGCCGCGCGCCGGGTGGTCGGCCGCGACCAGGAACAGCGTGCCCCGGTCGGACAGCAGCCGGTCCCGCCGGCGGCGGGCGAGGTAGGCCCGGCGCACGGCCCCCGGGTCGGTGGCCCGGGTGTCCAGCAGGCGCCGCCACTGCTCGTCGGTGATCACAGGTGTGCCTCGATCTCGTCCGGGGTGGGCATGGCGTCGGCGCAGGCCAGGCGGGAGGCGACCAGCGCGCCGGCCACGTTGGCGTAGCGGGCGGTGCGGACCGGGTCCCAGCCGGCCAGCAGGCCGTGGACCAGCGCCCCGCCGAACGCGTCGCCCGCGCCCAGGCCGCACACCACGTCCACCGGGTGGGGCGGGACGGTCCAGCGGCCCTCGGGGGTGGCGACCAGCACGCCCTCCGCGCCCTTCTTGACCACGGCCAGGTCCAGGCCGCGGGACAGCAGGCGGTCGGCGGCCTCGTCCGGGTCGGCGGTGCCCACGGCCACCTCGACCTCAGCCCGGTTGCCCACGGCGACCGTCACGTGGTCCAGCAGCCGGCCGATCTCGCGGCGGGCGGTGTCCACGTCCGGCCAGAACATCGGCCGGTAGTCCAGGTCCAACACGGTGTGCGCGCGCCGGCCCCGGTGGTCGAGCAGCTTGAGCTGGGTCGTGCGGGCCGGTTCGGCGCACACGCCCGTCCCGGTCACCCACAGCAGCGGGACGTCCGCGACCAGGTCCCACGGCACGTCCGCCTCCTCCAGGGCGAGGTCGGGCGCGAGGGGCGACCGGTAGAACAGCAGCGGCGGGTCCTCGGGCGGGTCCAGCGCGCAGAACACGACCGGCGTCTGGAGCCCTTCGGCCGTGCCGACGTGCGCCGACGACACCCCGAACCCCTCCAGCGCCTCCCGCACGTACGGCCCGAACCCGTCCGGCCCCACCTTGGTCAGCACCGCCGACGACCGGCCGAGCCGGGCGGCGGCGACCGCCACGTTGGTCGCCGTACCGCCCAGGGACTTCGCGAACGTCCGCACGCCGGCCAGCGGCACGCCGCTCTGCTCCGGGTACAGGTCCACCCCGACCCGGCCGACGGTCAGCACCTCGACGGTCATCCGGCGACGCCCCGCAGCTCGTGCGCCAGCGCCTCCAGCTCCGCGCCGCCCGCCATCTGCCGGGTCAGCTCCTCGAGGCTGATCTCGGACTTCTCGTAGCAGCCCAGGGCGCGACCCCGCTTGAGCAGCAGGAACCGGTCGCCCACCGGGTAGGCGTGGTGCGGGTTGTGGGTGATCAGCACGACCCCGAGCCCGCGGTCCCGGGCCTGCGCCACGTACTTCAGCACCACCCCGGCCTGCTTCACGCCCAGCGCGGCGGTCGGCTCGTCCAGGATCAGCACCTTGGCCCCGAAGTGCACGGCCCGCGCGATCGCCACGCACTGCCGCTCGCCGCCGGACAGGGTGCCCACCGGCTGCTCGACGTCCCGCAGGTCGATGCCCATCTCGGCCAGGGCCGTCCTGGTGATCTCGCGGCCCTTCCTGCGGTCGAGGAACTTGAACGGCCCGAACCCGACCGTCGGCTCCGAGCCGAGGAAGAAGTTGCGCCACACCGACATCAGCGGCACCACGGCCAGGTCCTGGTACACCGTCGCGATGCCCCGGTCGAGTGCTTCCCGGGGTGACGAGAAAGCGATCTCCTCGCCCTCCACCAGGAACGTCCCCCGGTCGTGCTTGTGCACCCCGGCGAGGATCTTGATCAGCGTGGACTTGCCCGCGCCGTTGTCGCCGAGCACGCAGGTGACCTCGCCCGCGTTCACCACGGTGGAGACGTCCCGCAGCGCGATCACGCTGCCGTAGGTCTTGCCGATGTCCTTCACCTCGATGAGCCGGGTCATCGCCGCACCCTCTCCGCCCGCCGCCGCAGGGCGTTGTTGACCAGCACGGCCGCCAGCAGCATCACGCCGAGGAACAGCTGGAACCAGTCGCTGTTCCAGTTGGCGTAGACGATGCCCTGCCGGGCCATGCCGAAGATCAGCGCGCCGATCGCCGCGCCCACCGCCGACCCGAACCCGCCGGTCAGCAGGCAGCCGCCGATGACGGCCGCGATGATGAACTGGAACTCCAGCGTGATGCCCTGGTTGGCCTGCACGCTGGTGAACCGCAGGATGTTGATCGACCCCACCAGCCACGCCGCGCCCGCCGTGGTCATGAACAGCAGGACCTTCGTGCGCACCACCGGCACCCCGACCGCGCGGGAGGCCTGGGAAGCCCCGCCGACCGCGAAGATCCAGTTGCCGAACCGGGTCCGCACCAGCACCAGCGACGCCAGCACGGTCACCAGGACCCACCACAGGATCGACACCCGGAACGACGTGCCGCCGATGTCGAAGGTCGAGGCGAACAGGTAGCCCGCCGACTCGTAGCCCTCCGTGGTCCGCATGCCCGACACCTGCACCGTGCCGGTGACCAGGCGCGTCACACCCAGGTTGATGCCCTGGAGGCCCAGGAACGTGCCGAGCGTGACGATGAAGCTGGGCAGGCCGGTCCGCATCACCAGCCACCCGTTGAACGCGCCCACGGCCAGCGCGAACACCAGCGACGCGAGCAGCGCGAGCCAGACGTTCCAGCCCAGGCGCGTGGCGAGGATGGCCGTGACCAGCGCGGTGGACGCGGTCATCACGCCGGCGGACAGGTCGAACTCGCCGCCGATCATGAGCAGGGCCACCGCCACCGCCATGATGCCCAGCGTGGACGCGTCGTCCAGCCAGGTCGCCACGCCGCCGGGGCTCAGGAACTGCTCGGTGACCACCGAGAAGAACACGAACACCAGCAGCGCGCCCAGCAGTGCGCCGATCTCCGGTCGGACCACGAGCCGGTCCAGCAACCTCGGCGACCCGAGCCGTTCGTCCGTCAGTGGTGCTTCCGCGGCCACAGCCATCCTCGTCGTCCCCTTACCTGGTGCCGCGCTTGGCGTACTCGGCGACCTTGTCCACGTTGGACTTGTCGACGAAGCCCGGCCCGGTGAGCACCGGCTTGCCGCCGCCGACGGTGTTGGCGTTGTCCCGGAACAGCTTCAGCATCACGATCGGCAGGTAGCCCTGCTCGTACTGCTGCTGGTCGACCGCGAACAGCACGTCACCGGACTTGATCGCGTCCGTCACGTCCGCGTTCAGGTCGAACGTGGCCACCGCCGCCTTGGAGGACGCGCCCTTGGCCGCGCTCACCGAGCTGACCGCGACCTGCGGGTTCAGCGCCAGCACCGCGTCCACCGACGGGTCGGTCTGGAGCGCGCCCTTGATGCGGGACTCCACGTCGGTCGGGTTGTTGATGTCGACCTGGAGGTTGGTGACGGTGCCGCCGAAGCCCGTGCGGGCGCCGTCGCAGCGCTGGTTGAGGCCCACGTTGCCGGCCTCGTGGATCACGCACAGCAGCTTGGTCTTGCCCGCGGCCTTGAGCTTGCGACCGGCTTCCTCGCCCGCGACGCTCTCCTCCTGGCCGACGTGCGCCAGCGCGCCGAACGACGCGCTCTTGTCGCCGCCGGAGTTGATCGTGATGACCGGGATGCCCGCCTTGACGGCGCTCTCGATCGAGCTCTTCAACGCGTCCGGGTTGGCCATCGACACCACGATGCCGCCGACCTTCTGCGACACCGCGTTGTCGATCAGGGTGGCCTGGCGGCCGGGGTCGCCGTCGGAGTTGTAGTCGACGGTCACGCCGAGCTGCTTGCCCGCGTCGGTCGCGCCGTTCTTCACCACGTTCCAGAACGCGTCGCCCGCGGTGCCGTGCGAGATCACCGCGACCCGCAGGTCACCGCCCGGCTGCGCCGCGCCGGTGTTCTCCTTGTTCTCGCCCTGGTTGGTCGCGGCGGGGCCGCTGCACGCGGCCAGCAGCGCGATCCCTGCTGCCGCGAGGCCCGCGCGCAGGACCTTCTTCGCCCTTGGGGAACGGGGAACGGACGTCATCGTCTCTCCTCGCTGGGGTTGGTCAACCGGTGAACTGGGTGAGGTGCGCGAGGCTGCGCGCGGTGTCGTGCACCGGGGTGTCGACGGGGTCGGCGTCCCGCAAGGCGGTGTCCTGCTCCAGGACGAGCCAGCCGGTGTACCCCTTGTCCCGCAGGAGTCCCACCAGCGCCCGCACGTCCACGTCGCCGTCGCCCAGCGGCACGTACATGCGCTGCTGGACCGCGGCCATGTAGCCGGTCTCCCCGTCGCGCACGGTCGCCGCGATGTCGGCCCGCACGTCCTTCAGGTGCACGTGCCCGATCCGCTCGGGGTGGCGGCGGGCCAGCTCGACCGGGTCCGTGCCACCGATGAGCAGGTGGCCGGTGTCCAGGCAGAGCGGCAGGTCGGAGTCCGCGAGGAACCGCTCGACCTCGGCGGTGCGCTCGACGTGCGTGCCCACGTGCGGGTGCAGCACGGTGCGCAGACCGTGACCGGCGGCGGTGTCGCGGATGCGGGCGGCGGTGTCGATCAGGGTCCGCCACTCGTCGTCGGTCAGGTCGGGGCGCTCGTCGTAGCCGTCGAGGCCGGTGGCGGCGGCCAGCACCAGCACGTCCGCACCGGCGGCGGCCAGCAGCCGGGCGACCCGGTCAGCTTCGCCCACCGTGGCCTGCACGTCGGTGTGCAGAGTGACGGCGAGGAACCCGCCGACGAGCTGGAGTCCGTGGTGGTCCAGGAGCCCCTTCAACTCTTCCGGGTCGGACGGCAGGTAGTCCGGCGGTCCGAGTTCGGTGGCCTTCAGCCCCAGGGACGCCATCTCGCCCAACACCTGGGTCGGGTCCAGGACGCGGCCCCACCCCGGTACCTCGCACACGCCCCACGAGATGGGCGCACCGGCGATCTTCATGCCGTCACCTCCGCGTCGATGCGGACCGGGGCACCAGACCGCCGCGACCGCTCGCAGGCCTCGGCGAGCTGGAGGCTGATCAGACTCTCCCGCGCCGGCGACGGGTTCGCCACCCTGCCCGCCACCACGTCGACGAACACCGCCATCTCGTTGAGGTAGGCGCGGTGGAAGCGCTCCGGGAAGCCGGGGTAGGCGTCGTGCGCGCGCGGGCCGTCGGGTTCCAGCGAGGTCAGGGGCGTGCGCGGGTCGAGGCCGACGGCCAGGGAGTCCTTGCTGCCCAGCACCTCGATGCGGTGGTCGTAGCCCAGCGGGTCGTGCCGGCCGCCGGCCAGGGTGGCGTGCGCGCCGCCCGCGAACTTCAGCAGCACGACGGCGTTGTCCACGTCGTCGGCGTCGGCGAAGGCCTGGTGGACCAGCACCGACCCGGACGCGTACACCTCCACCACGGGCTGCCCGACCAGCCACGGCACCGCGTCCAGGTCGTGGATCAGCAGGTCGCGGAAGATTCCGCCGGAGTGCGGCAGGTAGGAGAAGTCGGGCGGGTCGGCGTCGTTGCCGATGGCCCGCACCAGGTAGACGTCGCCCACCTCGCCCGCGCGCAGCCGGCGGTGCAGCTCGGCCACGGCCGGGTCGAACCGGCGCTGGAAGCCGACGAGCACCTCGACACCGGACTTCTCCACGTCCGCGACCAGCGCGGTCATCTCGTCCAGGTCGGCGGCGATGGGCTTCTCGCACAGCGTCGGCACGCCCGCCGCGACCGCCTCGCGCAGCAGCGCCGGGTGGGTCGTGGTGGGCGTCGCGAGCAGCACGCCGTCACACGCCGTGAGCAGGTCGGTCAGGTCGTCCACGCTCTTCGTGCCCGGCAGGCCGGCCGACGCCTGGGCCGCGCGGCCCGGCACGGGGTCGTACAGCAGCACCTCGTCCACCTGTTCGAGCCCGGCCAGGTTGGTGGCGTGCATGGTGCCGATCCGGCCGACTCCGGCAACTCCGATCCGCATCCGGAGGGTCTCCGTCCTGGTAGGAGGGGCTTGGCGTTAGAGCGCTCTATTGGTTGGAGCGCTCCAATGCTGTAGCCTCCGTCACACCGAAGTCAAGGGCGAGTTTCGCAACTCGCGAGGGAGGTGCCCGTGGTCCGGCCCACGATGGAGGACGTCGCCGCCCGCGCCGGGGTGTCCCGCGCGCTGGTCTCACTGGTGATGCGGGGGTCACCCAAGGTGAGCGACCAGCGGCGCAACGCGGTCCTCAAGGCAGCCGAGGAACTCGGGTACTCGCCGCACGCGATGGCCCGCTCGCTGGCCAGCCGCACGTCCCACGTGCTCGGCGTGATGGTGTCCGACCTGCACAACGCGTTCTTCGCCGAGGTCGTGGACGGCCTCGACGCGGTGGCGAGCGAGCAGGGCTTCGACCTGATCATCAACACCGGTGGCCGCAGTCCCGCCCGCGAGCGGCGCGCGGTGCACAGCCTGCTGTCCTTCCGGCCCGCCGGTCTCGCGCTGCTGTCCCCGGTGGTGCCGTCGGCGGCGATCAAGTCGGCGGCCGACCAGACCGCCGTGGTCCTGGTCGCCCGATCCTCGCGTTTGTCCACCGTGGACACCATCAACGACGACGGCGAACGCGGCATCGCACTGGCCGTCGACCACCTGGTGTCGTTGGGGCACACCAGGATCGCCCACCTCGACGGCGGCGAGGGCACCCAGTCCGCACCCCGCCGTCGCGGTTACCTCGCCGCGATGGAGGCACACGGCCTACCGCCGCGCGTGGTCGCCAGCGAGTACACCGACGCCGCCGGCGCGAAGGCCGTGCAAGAGCTGTTGCGCGACGGCGAGGTTCCCACGGCTTTGGTGTGCTGCAACGACTTCAACGCCGTGGGCGCGATCTCGGCACTGGAGGAAGCCGGGTTCCGCGTGCCTCAGGACGTGTCGGTAGTGGGCTACGACAACACCTCGCTGGCCGCCCTCCGCCACGTCTCCCTGACCACGATCGACCAGCCGCGCAACGAGTTCGGCCGCCTGGCCGCCGAGGCGCTGCTGCAACGCGTGCGCGGGGAGCGCACCGACCCCGTCCGGCACCTGCTGCACCCGTCCCTGGTCGTCCGCAACACCACCGCTGCCCCGGGAGGACCCCGTTGAGCACCACCATCCCCCACTGGATCGACGGCACCCGCACCACCGGCACCGCCACCCGCACCTCGGACGTGTTCGACCCGGCCACCGGTTCGGTAGCCCGTCGGGTCGTGCTGGCAGACCAGCCCGACGTGGACACCGCCGTGGAATCGGCGCTCAAGGCGTCGGTGGCGTGGGGCGAGTCCTCGCTGTCCACGCGCAGTCGGGTGCTGTTCAAGTTCAGGCAGTTGGTGGACGACCACCGCGACGAACTCGCCGCCCTGATCACCGCCGAACACGGCAAGGTCCTGTCCGACGCGGCCGGCGAGGTGCAGCGCGGTTTGGAGGTCGTCGAGTTCGCGTGCGGCATCCCCCACCTGCTCAAGGGCGAACACGCCGAGCAGGTGTCACGCGGGGTGGACGCGTACTCGCTGCGCCAGCCGTTGGGCGTGGTCGCGGGGATCACGCCGTTCAACTTCCCGGTCATGGTGCCAATGTGGATGTTCCCCGTGGCCATCGCCGCCGGCAACGCCTTCGTGCTCAAGCCGTCCGAACGCGACCCGTCCGCGTCCGTCCGTTTGGCTGAGTTGTTCCAGGAGGCCGGGCTGCCTGATGGGGTGCTCACCGTGTTGCAGGGCGACGCGGTCGCGGTGAACGCCCTGCTGGACCACCCTGATGTGTCAGCCGTGTCGTTCGTCGGGTCCACACCCATCGCCCGGCACGTCTACGCGCGGGGCACTGCTGCCGGCAAGCGCGTGCAGGCGTTGGGTGGTGCCAAGAACCACATGGTCGTACTGCCCGACGCGGACTTGGATGTCGCGGCGGATGCTGCTGTGTCGGCGGGTTATGGAAGTGCCGGCGAGCGGTGCATGGCGATCTCCGTGGTGGTGGCGGTGGGTGACGTTGGTGACGAGTTGGTGGAGAAGATCGCCGAACGCACCCGTTCCCTGGTCACTCTGCCTGGTACCGATCCTCGTGCGCAGATGGGTCCTTTGGTGACTGGGGCCCACAGGGATCGAGTTCAGTCCTATGTGGACGCTGGTGTCGCGGAGAGTGCTTCGCTGGTGGTGGACGGCCGGGGTTACGCGCCGGAGGGGCATGAGGGTGGCTTCTGGCTGGCACCAACGTTGTTCGACCACGTGACACCGGAGATGTCGGTGTATCGGGACGAGATCTTTGGTCCGGTGTTGGGGGTGGTGCGGGTGCCGACGTTTGAGGATGCGGTGGAGTTGGTCAACAGCAACCCGTACGGCAACGGCACTGCGATTTACACGGGGGATGGACTGGCGGCGCGGGAGTACCAGCGTCGAGTGCAGGTGGGGATGGTCGGCATCAACGTGCCGATTCCGGTGCCGATGGCGTACTTCTCGTTCGGAGGGTGGAAGGACTCGCTGTTCGGCGACACGCATGTGCATGGGGCGGAGGGCATCCGCTTCTACACCCGGGCAAAAGCCATCACCGCCCGGTGGCCCCGCCAACACGGCGTAGACCTGGGCTTCCCCACCCACGGCTGACCCTCACCCGGCAACGATCCCGCCACCGACAGCTCACTCCGCCGCTGGACATCCCCCAACCTTCTCCAGCCCACCGCCGGACATCCCGAACCTCCAGTCCGCCTCCCACCGCCGCCCGCAAGCCCACTCAACCCCCGCCCCAACCGGCCGCGTGCTTTCGCGCGAAGCGCGGTTCCGCCGAAGGCGCAAGCCAAGCGGCAGCGACCACGGGAAGGGCCTCGGTTTCTTTCCCCGTCCGGCCTGGG
>NZ_JBBEGC010000039.1:0-67191 GCF_037401995.1 Saccharothrix sp. CCNWYY140 | reverse complement strand
CACCACCGCCCAGATCACCACCGGACCGATCACCACCGCCGCCAACGGAGCCCCGATCACCACCGCACCGATCCCCCCCCGCCCCCCCACCCCCCCCCCCCCCCCCCCCCCCCCCCCCCCCCCCCCCGGCGCGACTTGACGGTTAGCTCACATGCCCTTCTCAGGCCGTTCTCAGGACGAGAGGCAAAACTGATCCCATGCGCATCCTCGTTGTCGACGACGACCGGGCCGTGCGTGAGTCGCTCCGCCGCTCACTGCAATTCAACGGCTACCAGGTGGACCTGGCCGGTGACGGTCAGCAGGCCTTGGAAGCGGTCGTCGCGCAGCGTCCCGATGCGATGGTCCTGGACGTCATGATGCCCAGGCTGGACGGGCTGGAGGTGTGCCGGCGGCTCCGCAGCACCGGCGACGACCTGCCGATACTCGTCCTGACCGCCCGCGACGCCGTGTCCGACCGCGTGTCCGGCCTCGACGCCGGCGCGGACGACTACCTGCCCAAGCCCTTCGCCCTGGAGGAGCTGTTGGCCCGGCTCCGGGCACTGCTGCGCCGCGCCGCCGCCGACGCCGCCGCCGACCCGGGGGCCACGGTGCTCAAGTTCGCCGACCTCGAACTTGACCCCAACACCCGGGACGTGCGCCGCGGCGACCGGCCGATCAGCCTCACCCGGACCGAGTTCGCCCTGCTGGAGCTGTTCCTGGCGCACCCGAAGCAGGTGCTGACCAGGGGCCGCATCCTGGAGGACGTCTGGGGCTACGACTTCCCGACCTCCGGCAACGCCCTGGAGGTCTACGTCGGCTACCTGCGCCGCAAGACGGAGGCGGACGGCGAACCCCGCCTGCTGCACACCGTGCGCGGCGTCGGCTACGTGCTGCGGGAGACACCTCCGTGATCGGTACCGCCAACGGGCGGTTCCAGCGGGTGTCCCTGCGGGCCCGGGTGACCCTGCTGGCGGCGTTCTGCGTCGCGGGCGTGGTCGCCGTGGTGTCGCTGGGCGCGTACATGACCGTCAGCAGCAACCTGGACGACCAGCTCAACGAGAACCTGCGCCAACGCGCCCGCGCCGCCGTCACCGCACCCAGGGTGAACGCCGACCTCACCGAGGTGCCCGGCGCCTTCCTGGCCGCCGGCGACGTGCGGATCGGCCTGCTGGACGTGCACGGCCGCATGCTCTACCCGACCGGCACCATCGCACCCCCGTCCAGCTCCGGCGACCTAGACGTCGCCAAGGGCACCAAGCTGGAGAACATGTGGGACGACTACCGGACCGGCTTCCGGGTCATCTCAGTGCCCTATGAGGATGGTCGGGCGATGGTGATCGCCCAGTCGATGGCGCCGCTCAACCAGACCCTGGGCAAGCTCTCCGTGGTCCTGTTCGTGATCAGCGGCATCGGCGTACTGGTCGCGGCAGCAGCCGGCACCGCCGTGGCCCGCACCGGCCTGCGCCCGGTCCAACGCCTGACCGAGGCCACCGAACGCGTGGCCTTGACCGGCGACTTGCGCCCCATCCCGGTAACCGGCGACGACGAGTTGGCAAGACTGACCCAACGCTTCAACGCCATGCTGGGCGCAGTAGCAGACTCCCAAGAACGCCAACGCAGACTGGTAGCCGACGCCGGCCACGAACTACGCACCCCGCTGACGTCCATGCGCACCAACCTGGAACTCCTGCTCGCCTCCGAACGCCCAGACGCCCCCACCCTGTCCGACGAGGACAAAACGGAGATCCACGCCGACGTGCGGGCACAACTGGACGAACTGACCACCCTGATCGGCGACCTGGTCGAACTGGCCCGAGAAGACGCCCCCCAGGTGGTCCACGAACCGGTCGACCTGGTCGAGGTAGTAGAACGAGCCCTGGACCGAGCCCGCCGCCGAGCCCCGGCAGACGTCACCTTCGACGTGCGCCTACAACCGTGGACCCTGCTGGGCGACTCCAGCGCCTTGGAACGCGCAGTAATGAACCTCCTGGACAACGCGGTGAAGTTCAGCCCCTCCGGCGGCACCGTCCGCCTGGAACTCCGCCAGGTGGGCGACGGCAGCGTGGCCCTGGAAGTAGCCGACTCCGGCCCAGGCATAGCAGACGCAGACCTACCCCACGTCTTCGAACGCTTCTACCGCTCCAGCGAGGCCCGCACCCTCCCGGGCAGCGGCTTGGGCCTGGCAATCGTGAAACAGGCAGCAGAACGCCACGGCGGCGCAGCCTACGCAGGCAGATCCCCCCAGGGCGGCGCCCTCTTCACCCTCCGCCTCCCCGGCCGTCCTTAACAACCCGACCACTCGGCAGCTCCAGCTCTTCCGCGCGCAGCGCGGTTCCACGCGCGCGGAGCGCGCGGTAGGTGTTACCTACAAGTGGAGGGCCTCGGTTCCCCCACCGTATGGCCTGCCCGAAGGGCTACCACACTTTGGGTCGGGTGCAGCCGAAAGTTTTTGCGAGGAACGAGCAAAAAGTTTTAGCGGCACCCGACCCAAAGTGTGGTTGGCTCCGCCAGGTCATGCGGTGGGGGAACCGACGCCCTTCACCCCCCATCGGTGGTCTCCCGGCCCGCTTTTCATCTTGAGAGCGCGCCAGCGCGTCAGCTCGAGAGCGAAGCGTTGCTCTCAAAGATCTCGAAAAGTTTGGCGCGCGTTGTGAGCTCTACGCGTCCACGAACCGCACCGGTACAGGCTCGGCCAGCACTCGGCGCGTGGTCTCCAGCCCCCACTCGTCAAGCTGATCCAACCCGTCCGACGAACTCCGCATCCCGCCATAAGCCGAAACGTGCTCAGCCCACTCCCTCCGCCGCTCCACCTCAGGCCGCGCAATCAAACAGTCCGGGTCATTCACCCAAAACCGCCCATGCTGAAAAGCCCGCGACACCCCGTTCAACACCGCCCCCCGCTGCGAAGGCTGGGCGACATCCCCGTTCCCCGGCTCGTACTCCGGCGCGATGTCCGGACTAACCCGCATCGCATCCACCAACCCGATAGACGGCAACTGCGGCGCACCACACCCCAACAAGTACGCATCTCCGACAGCCGACCGAACCAACTCCACACCCAGCCGATAAGCCTCCACCGGCGAAACGTCCTCATACCGCCGCCCCGGCAACGCAGCCGCGTACACGAAATCGATCTTGTGGAAGTCGATCCCCCAAGACCCGAAAGTCGTGAACACCTCCCGCAGGTAGTCGCACGCCCCCGGGATGGGTGGTGTCCAGGGCATACAGCTGCTGACCCCAATTCCGCCCGGCGGACACGAATGTCCCGTCGCCGCCCCGCACCAACCAGTCCGGGTGCTCCTCGAACAACCGCGACCGCCGCCCCACCAGGAACGGCGCGGTCCAGATGCCGGCCCGCCGGCCCGACTCGACAATCCGCGAGAACACCCCGGGCACGCTCGCGAACCGACCCGACGGCACCAGCCAATCGCCGACCTCCGCCTGGTACCCGTCGTCCACCTGCACGACATCGACCGGCAGATCCAACTCGCGCATCAACCGCAGGTTCAAGTCCACATCGGACTCCGTCACCGACGTGAAGTACTGGTACCACGAGCACCACACAGTCGGCGCGGGCCTGGGCGGAGCCAAGCCCAACGCCTGCACCACGTCGTCCGCCCACCGCGCGAACGCCTGCGCGACGGGCACCGGTTCCACCCGGACCTCTACCGGACCGTCCGCGTACACGACCACCCGCTGGTCCACGTACGCGGCCTTGATGGACGGCACCGACTCGACGGGTGACGCGGCGGCCACGACGGTGACCGGTGCGCCGTCGCCGGGGTCCACGGCCAGCAAGCCCTCGCCCCAGAAGCCGGTGGGGAACGACTCGGCGCGGTAGTTGCCGATCCGGTGTTCCGGTGCGACCCACCGGTAGGGGGCCTGGGCCAGCGAGTAGCCCGTGGACGGTGACCAGGACTGCCAGCCCTGTTCGTGCACCCGGACGCTCCGGGGGTCCACCGGGACCTCGGCGACGATCCTCATGCGCCTACCCCTTCGTCGACCCGAGTGTCAGACCGCCGATGAACTGCCGTTGCAGCACGAAGAACACCACCAGCGTCGGCAGCGCCACCAGCAGCGACCCGGCCGCCATCAGGTTGTTGTCGGTGAAGAACGTGCCCTTCAGGTTCTGCAACGCCGAGGTGATCGGCATCTTGTCGCCGGTCTGGATCAGCACCAGCGCCCACAGGAAGTCGTTGTAGATCCAGGTGAACTCCAGGGTCGCCAGCGCGGCCAGCGCGGGCCGGCACAGGGGCAGGATGACCTGCCAGTACTGCCGGAACACGCCCGCGCCGTCCACCCGGGCCGCCTCGCCGAGCTCGTGCGGGATGGTCTTCATGTAGTTGCTCAGCACGAACACGCAGAAACCGGACTGGAACGCCACGTGGATCAGCACCAGACCGACCTGGGAGTCCAGCAGCAGACCTGACTCCGACACCCACTCGGGCACCTCGACGAGCAGGAACAACCGGTACAGCGGGGTCACGATCACCTGCTGCGGCAACAGGTTCCCGGCGGTGAACAGCATCAGCAGCGCGATGTTGAACCGGAAGCTGAACCGGGACACCGCGAACGCCACCATCGAGCTGAGCAGCAGCACCAGCACCATCGCGGGCACGGTGATCAGCAGCGTGTTCAGGTAGTAGTGCGGCAGGTCGGCCTGGGTCCAGGCGTTGCCGTAGTTCTCCAGGGTCAGGCTCTCCGCCACCGAGAAGTACCCGTTGCGGTTGGTGTCGTCGTAGGTGCGCAGGGACGCGTACAGCGCCCACAGCAGCGGCGCCAGCGTGGCCAGGCAGGTCAGTGCCAGGAAGACGTGGAGGGCCACCCGGGCCGGTCGGGTCGTCACGCCCTTTCCTCCTTCCGGAACACCTGGAACAGGTAGGTGATGATGAAACCGACCGAGATCATCAGCAGGACCACCGCGAGCGCGGAGCCCCACCCGATCCGGCTGGACTCGCCGATGATGTTGTCCGTCACCAGCACGGACAGCAGTTCCAACCCGTTGCGGCCCTTGTTGACCACGTACACGATGTCGAACGCGCGCAGCGCCTCGATCACCGTCACCACGAGCACCACGATGTTCACCGGCTTGAGCACCGGGAACGTCACCCGCGTGAACGTCTGGAACGCGCTCGCGCCGTCCAGCGCCGCGGCCTCCTTCAGCGCCGGGTCCACCGACTTCAGCCCGGCCAGGTACAGCAGCATCACGTACCCGGTGTGCCGCCAGGCGGCGGCGACCAGCACCGCGTACAGGTTGATGTCCGGGTCGCCCAGCCAGTTGGTCGGGCGGTCGTCGGCCGTGCCCAGCAGGTTGTTCAGCAGGCCCTGCTCGGGCTGGTAGATCAGCTGCCAGATGAACCCGACCAGCGCCAGCGACAGCACCATCGGCAGGTACAGCGCGCTCTGGTACAGCCGCCCGAACCGCAGTTGCCGGTCCAGCAGCACCGCCAGCAGCAACCCGGCGACGGTCGGCGCCACCAGCAGGAACACCAGCCAGATCAGGTTGTGCTGCAACGCCGGCCAGAACCGCGGGTACCTGGTGAAGATGTCGACGTAGTTCTGGAAGCCGATCCACTCGATGTCCTCGAACCCGCCGATGCCGTCCCACGAGCTGAACGACAGCGCGATCGAGCCGAGCGCCGGCAGCCACACGAGCAGCACGTGCACCAGCGAGGGGATGCCGAGCATGAGCCCGAGCACCAGCTTGTCCCCGGAGGGCAGCGCGGTCGCGCGCCTGGTCCGGCGGGGCGGCGGGGGAGAGGACGCCGCCGCGCCGCCGGGGTCTGTGTGGCCGGAGGCCTTGTCCCGCACCGCGGTCATGCCGTTCACCCCGTGAAGATCGTCTTCGCCTGGTCGGCCATGCCCTTGAGGATCGAGTCGATGTCGTTCGGGTTCTGGATGAACGCGTTGAGCCCGTTCGTGGCGGCGTCGCTGGCGAAGCGCGGGTCGGTGTCGCGGTCGAGGAACTGCGTGATGTGCTTGGCGTCCTTGATGAGCTGCGCGGCCTTCTTCTGGATGGCGTTGTAGCCGGACGTGTCGGCGTTGCTCACCGTGGCGATCGACGTCGGGTCGGTCTTGAGGTAGGCCGCCTGCGCGGCGGGCGTGGCCAGGTACTCCAGCAGCTTCTTCGCGCCGGCCTCGTTGGCGGGCTTGCGGGCCATCATGTAGCCGTCGATGGGCGCCTCGACGGTGTCCTGGCCGTGCGCGGGGTTGATCTCGGGGAACGGGAAGAAGTCCAGGTCGTCCAGGTCGGGGCCCTTGAACTGCTGGGCGACGAACGAGCCGAGCAGGTACATGCCCGACTTGCCCTGCCCGAGCGACTGGGCGGCCTCCTGCCACTCGCGGCCCAGGGCGTTCTCCTGGTGGAACGGCAGCAGCCGCTTCCAGGTGTCGAACACCTCCTTGACCTTGGGGCTCTGCCAGTCCTCCTTGCCCGCCATCAGGTCGACGTGGAACTGGTAGCCGTTGATCCGGAAGTTGAGCTGGTCGAACGAGCCCATGCCGGGCCAGCCCTGCTTCTGGGCGAACGCGATCGGCACCAGGCCGTCGGACTTCATCTTCGTGGCCAGCGCGACCAGCTGGTCCAGGGTCTTGGGCACCTCGTAGCCGCGCTGCTGCCAGACGCTCTTGCGGTAGAAGATGCCCCACGGGTACTGGGTGAACGGGATCAGGTACTGCTTGCCGTCGGCCCCGGTGGAGGCCTCCTTCAACGCGCTCCCGTAGCTGCTGCCGACCTTGCCCCACACGTCGGACAGGTCGCCGGTGAGGCCCTTGCCCGCGAAGAACCGCATCCGGTAGCCCGCGAACCAGGCCAGCACGTCGTCCGGGCGGCCCTGGAGGTAGTTGTTGATCTGTTCCTGGTACTGCTCGTGCTGCTTGGTGTTGATCGCGACCTTGAGGCCCGACTGCTGCTCGAAGCTCTTGAGCGCGGCGGTGATGGCGTCCTTCGGGACCTGGTCGGAGAGGTTGTTGCCGAACGAGACCGTGTCGGTCGCGGCGCCACCGTCGGAGCTGCCGCACGCGGCGAGCCCCGGGACCGCCGCCAGGCCCGCGCCCGCGACGATCGCCTTCAGCAGGGCACGGCGGCCCATGAGCGGGTGAGGGGTCTCGAACCTTGACATCTTCGCTCCTCCGGGTGAACTGATCAGCACACGACCAAACATGAGTTCAACAAAGTTGCGCACAATGTGGTCTGAAGCACACCTCATGTCAAGCCCCGTTACGCACCCGTTAACCGGCAGGTTCGGACCGTAGTCGCGCTGAACAGGGTCAACCGGCCGTCCCGGCGATCGGCTGCCGCCGAACAGAGTCAAACGATCGATCCTGTTCGCTTGTGTTGACGATGTCGGACTTTGTCGTCAGTCTTTGCGGCATGACCAGTTGGCCGTTGGGTGTGCCGGGGCTCGCGTGGGGCGCCGACTACAACCCGGAGCAGTGGCCCGAAGAGGTGTGGGCGCAGGACGTGCGGCTCATGCGCGAGGCCGGCGTGAACCTCGTCAGCGTGGGCATCTTCTCGTGGGCGCTGCTCGAACCCGAGGACGGCCGCTACGAGTTCGCCTGGCTGGACCGCGTGCTGGACCTGCTGCACGAGGGCGGCGTCCGGGTGGACCTGGCGACCGCCACCGCGTCCCCGCCGCCGTGGCTGACCGCCGCGCACCCCGAGATGCTGCCCGAACGCGCCGACGGCGTGCGGTTCGCGCACGGCTCGCGCCAGGAGTACTGCCCCAGCTCGCCGGTGTACCGGCGCAAGGCCGTCGCACTGGCCCGCGCGCTGGCCGAGCGGTACCGCGACCACCCGGCGCTGGCCGCCTGGCACGTCGGCAACGAGTACGGCTGCCACGTGTCGCGCTGTTACTGCGACCGTTGTGCAAGCGCTTTCCGCGAGTGGCTGGAGGCCCATCACGGCTCGCTCGACGCCCTGAACGAGGCCTGGGCGACGGCGTTCTGGAGCCAGCACTACACCGCGTGGGACCAGGTCCTGCCCCCGCGCGCCACCCCGACCTACCACAACCCCGGCCAGCTGCTGGACTTCGACCGGTTCTCCTCCGACGCCCTGCTGGAGCTGTTCAAGGCCGAGCGGGACGTGCTGCGCGAGGTCACCCCGGGCGTGCCGGTGACCACGAACTTCATGGTGGGCTGGACGTTCTCCGCGCTGGACTACTGGGCGTGGGCGCGCGAGGTGGACTTCGTGTCCAACGACCACTACACCTCGTCCGAGGACGCCGAGCGGCACGTCGAACTCGCGTTCGCCGCCGACCTCACCCGCGGGCTCGCGCAGGGCAAGCCGTGGCTGCTCATGGAGCACTCCACGTCCGCGGTGAACTGGCAGCACCGCAACATCGCCAAGCTGCCCGGCGAACTGCGCCGCAACTCCTACGCCCACCTGTCCCGGGGCGCGGACGGCACGCTGTTCTTCCAGTGGCGGCAGTCCCGCGCCGGGGCCGAGCGCTACCACTCGGCGATGGTCCCGCACGCCGGCACCGAGACCAAGGTGTTCCGCGAGGTGTGCCAGGTCGGCTCGGAGTACCAACGCATCCGCGAGCTGATCGGGTCCACTGTGGACGCGCGCGTGGCGATCGTCTACGACTGGCAGTCCCGGTGGGCGGTCGGCCAACCGGGCCACCCCAACTCCGACTTCTCCTACCAGGAGAACGTCTTCGCGCTGTACCGGGCGTTCTGGCAGGCCGGCGTGACGGTGGACTTCCTGCCACCGGACGGTGACCTTTCCGGGTACTCCCTGGTAGCGCTCCCCGCCCTGTACGCCCTGGACTCCGCCGAGCCGTTCGAGCGGTACGTCGCCGACGGCGGCCGGCTGCTGGTGACCTACCTGTCCGGCGTCACCGACACCCGCGGCCACGTGCACCTCGGCGGCTACCCGGGCGCGTTCCGCGACCTGCTCGGCGTGCGCACCGAGGAGTTCTTCCCGCTGGGCCGGGGTCAGACCGCGACCCTGGACGACGGCGGCCACGTCGCCCTGTGGACCGAGCTGCTGCACCTGGACGGGGCCAAGGCGGTCGCCTCCTACGCGGACGGGCCGCTGCCCGGCGTGCCCGCCGTGACCCGCCACGAGCACGGCGACGGCTCGGCCTGGTACCTGGCCTGCGGCTTGTCCGGCGAGGGGCTGGCCAAGCTGGTGGACGCCGTGCTGTTCGACGCGGGGGTGCCGCGCGGCCCGTCGGGTACCCCGGACGTCGAGGTGGTGCGTCGACGGGGTGCCGTGGCCGGTTCGCCCGTATCGTGGCTGGTCGCGATCAACCACGGGGGCGGCGACGTCGAGCTGCCCGCGGCGGGGGTCGAGCTGCTGACCGGCACGCGCGTGACCGGGCCGCTCACCGTGCCCGCCGGAGGAGTGGTTGTCCTCAGGGAAGAGGTGTGACGTGCTGGCGCGGCAACGGCAAGCGGTGATCCTGGAAGAGGTCCGGCGGACCGGCGCGGTGCGGGTCAGCGACCTGGTGGTGCGGCTGGGCGTCTCGGACATGACGGTCCGCCGCGACCTGGACGTGCTGGCCGCCCGCGGCCTGGTGGAGAAGGTGTACGGCGGTGCCACGTCCGTGGTCGGCCGCAGCACCGACGAGCCGGGGTTCGAGGCCAAGTCGGTGCGCCAGCTGCCGGAGAAGGAGGCCATCGCCGCCGAGGCCGCGACCCTGGTCCGCCCCGGCACCGCGATCGGCCTGTCCGCGGGCACCACGACGTGGACGCTGGCCCGGTTCCTGGACGACATCCCCGACCTGACCGTGGTGACCAACTCCATCCGGGTCGCGGACGTGCTCCAGCAGAGCGGGCGCACCGACCGGACGGTCGTGCTGACCGGCGGGGTGCGGACGCCGTCGGACGCGCTGGTCGGGCCGGTGGCCGTGCAGGCGCTGCGGTCGCTGCACCTGGACGTGGTGTTCCTGGGCGTGCACGGCATGGCCGAGCGGTCCGGGTTCACCACCCCGAACCTCAACGAGAGCGAGACCGACCGCGCCCTGGTCGACGCGGCCGGGCGGGTCGTGGTGGTCGCCGACCACACCAAGTGGGGCACGGTCGGCATCTCGACCATCGCCGCGCTGGACGAGGCGGACGTGCTGGTGACCGACGAAGGACTGCCCGAGACCGCACGGGGCGTGCTCGGGGAGCAGGTGGGTGAACTGGTCCTGGCGCACGTGCCGGGACGGGGAGAGGAAGAGTTCGCGTGAAGCGCACGGCGGGGAAACTTGCCGATGGTCGGGAGATCATCTACTTCGACGACACCCCGGAGGCGCCACCCCGCGTGGCCGTCGACACCCGGGACCTCCCGCGGACGCAGCCGCTGTCGGAGGTGCGTCGCGATCCCCTGACCGGCGAGTGGGTCGCGATGGCCGCCCACCGCCAGACCCGGACCTACAAGCCACCCGCCGACCTGTGCCCGCTGTGCCCGTCGACGCCGGAGATGCCGACCGAGATCCCCGAGGCGGACTACGACGTCGCGGTGTTCGAGAACCGGTTCCCGTCCTTCGCGCAGGGCCTGGCGGACCTGCCGTCCACTGTGGACGGGATGCCGATGGTGGCGCGGGCCGCCGGGCGCGGCCGGTGCGAGGTGGTGTGCTTCACCTCCGACCACACCACGTCGTTCGGCTCGCTGCCCGCGTCCCGGGTGCGGACCGTGGTGGACGCGTGGGCCGACCGGACCGCCGCGCTGAACGACATGCCCGGCGTGGAGCAGGTCTTCCCGTTCGAGAACCGGGGTGAGGAGATCGGCGTCACCCTGCACCACCCGCACGGCCAGATCTACGGCTACCCGTTCGTGACGCCCAAGACCGAGCGGATGCTGACCGTGGCGGGCGAGTACTTCTCGGCCCACGGCACCCACCTGATGGGTGACGTGCTGGCCGCCGAACGGGCGGTGGGCACGCGCGTCGTCGGGTCGTCCGAGCACTGGACCGCCTACGTGCCCGCCGCCGCCCGGTGGCCGGTCGAGGTGCACGTCGTGCCGCACCGCCAGGTGCCCGACCTGCCCGCGCTGTCGGAGGCGGAACGGGACGACTTCGCCCAGTTCTACCTCTCCGTGCTGCACCGCCTGGACGCCCTCTACCAGCGCCCCCTGCCCTACATCGCGGCGTGGCACCAGGCGCCGGTGCGGGTCGGTCGCGACCTGGCGTGGCTGCACCTGGAGGTGTTCTCCGTGCTGCGCACCGCCGACAAGCTGAAGTACCTCGCCGGGTCGGAGTCCGGTATGGGCGTTTGGGTCAACGATGCGACGCCTGAGCAGATCGCGGAGCGTCTACGCGGGTGATGTTCACCCTGAGGACTCACAACTGATGCCCAGGTCCGTTTAAGGCTCCTCTCAGGCGCACACCCCAGAGTGGTGGGCATGACCGAGAACGAGCCGCAGCAGCCGCAGGGCAGCCCGTGGGCGCCGAGCGGCGCCGGTCGTGCAGACGCCGGTGACCGGCAGCAGGGTGCCGGTCGGCCGGAGGAAGGTGGCCCCGGAGCTGTGCAGGGCAGCTCCGTGCCGCCCGGAGGAACCGGTGCCGGCGGCGCTGTGCAGGGCAGCGCCGCCGCGCCGGACAACGGCGAGCAGGGTGCTGCGCAGGGCAGCACCCCGCCGCCGACCAGCGCGTACGGTGTCCGGCAGGGGGACACCGCGCGCCTGGACACCGGTGGTGCGCACGCTCCGCAGGGGGAGAGCGCACCGCCGTCGACCGGTGGTCAGGGTGCTTCGCAGGGGAGCACCCCGACCCCGGACACCGGAACGCCGAGCGCCCCGCACGGGAGCGCCGCGTCCCCGGTACCCGGGTTCTTCGGGAACCCGATCGGCTCGCCGGGCGCTGTGCAGGGCAGCGCCGGGCAGTCGTACTCCGGCTGGGGGAGCGCCCAGCCATCCGGTGAGCCGGGCGTCCAGCAGGGGACGCCCGGCCAACCGGGTCCCTACTTCGCGCCACCCGGATCCGTCGTCACCCAGCCCCGGCCGAGGGAGCGGGGCCGCGGCAAGGTCGTCGCCGGCATCACCGCGCTCGTGCTCGGCGTCGGTGGCCTGGCGGGCGGTATCGGTGGCTACATCGGCTACCAGGCCGCCGAACGGTCCGGCCCGGTGACCAACGCCCTGAACGCCCCACCGCCCGCGCGGCAGACCGACAACCCGGCCACCGGCTCCATCGAGCAGGTGGCGCAGAAGGTGCTGCCGGCCGTGGTGCAGGTGCAGGTCAGCGGCGGTGCCGGGTCGGGGATCGTGGTCAGCTCGGACGGCTTGGTGCTGACCAACAACCACGTGGTCGAGTCCGCCGCGGCCGGCGGCCCGATGAAGGTCCAGTTCCAGGACGGCAAGTCGGTGCCCGCGAAGATCGTCGGCCGCGACCCCACGTCCGACCTGGCCGTGGTGAAGGCCGACGACGTGTCCGGCCTGGCGACCGCCGAACTGGGCAGCTCGGGCGACCTGCGGATCGGCCAGCAGGTGGTGGCGGTGGGTTCGCCGTTCGACCTGAACGGCACCGTGACGTCGGGCATCGTGAGCTCCCTCAACCGCCCGGTGAAGGCCGGCGGCGAGGACGGCAGCCAGACGACGGTCCTCAACGCCATCCAGACGGACGCGGCCATCAACCCGGGCAACTCCGGCGGCCCGCTGGTCGACATGCAGGGCCGGGTCGTCGGCGTGAACTCGGCGATCTACAGCCCCAACCGCGAGGGCTCGCAGGCGGGTTCGGTCGGCATCGGTTTCGCGATCCCCATCGACCAGGCCAAGCGCACGGCGAAGGAGCTGAGCGAAACCGGCAAGGCCACCCAGACGGTCCTGGGCGTGCAGGTGGTGGACAACCAGCAGGGCGGCGCCCTGGTCCGGGACGTCACGTCGGGCGGCGCGGCCGACCAGGCGGGCCTCAAGCCCGGCGACGTGATCACCCGCTTCGGCGACCGGCCCATCGCGACGTCGGACGCCTTGGTCGCCGCGGTCCGTTCGAGGGCTCCGGGCGAGAAGGTGCAGATGACGGTCGGCGGCAAGACCGTCGAGGTGACATTGGGCAGCCAGCCAGTGGAAACCCGCTAACCCTTCCCACACCCAGCCCATATCCCATCCCATAGACCCCGGCTCACGTGCCCGAGCCGGTCCAGAGGCCGCATCCCGGCAGGCCGCCCCTCACCTGCCGGCATGCGGCTCCTGTTTGCGGCTCCCGCCCTGTGGCGGACTTTCACCCGATCCAGCGACATGCAGGATCCGAGCCGTTTCGCCATCTCGCGCGTCCCGTAAACAAGGAGCGCGGCACGACGGCAGCCCCGCACCCCAGGCCCCGCCTGTGCCAGGCCCCGGCTGTGGGGCTCACGAGGTGGGGCTTACGAGGTGGGGCTTACGAGGTGGTGACGGTCGAGGTCGTGGGGCGGCTCGGCGGACCGGGTCGCCGTAGGTTGGGGTGGTGAGCGAGACCGGGCGGGTGCTGGTCGTGGACGACGACGTGACGGTGCGGGACGTCGTTCGGCGGTACCTGGAGTTGGCCGGGCACCACGTCGAACTCGTCGGCGACGGCGAGCAGGCGTTGCGGCGCGTCGCCGAGCGGGAGCCCGACCTCGTGGTGCTCGACCTCATGCTGCCCGGGATCGACGGGCTGGAGGTGTGCCGGCGGCTGCGGCAGCGCAGCGCGGTGCCGGTGGTGATGTTGACCGCCCTCGGCCAGGAGGAGGACCGCATCGCAGGGCTCACCCTCGGCGCGGACGACTACGTCACGAAGCCCTTCAGCCCGCGCGAGCTGGCGCTGCGCGTGACGTCGGTGCTGCGGAGGTCCCGCGCCGCCGCGACCGCGTCGCCGTCCGTGCTGGTCGACGGGGACCTGAGGGTGGACGTCGGCGCGCACACCGCGTGGCAGGACGGCGTCGAGCTGGCGTTGACCACCCGCGAGTTCGACCTGCTGGCCTTCTTCCTGACCCACCCCGGGACGGCGTTCTCGCGCGCCGAGCTGCTGTCGCGCGTGTGGGGGTGGGAGTTCGGCGACCAATCCACGGTGACCGTCCACGTGCGACGCCTGCGCGAGAAGGTCGAGGTCGACGCGGCTCGGCCGGTGCGCATCGCGACCGTGTGGGGCGTCGGGTACCGGTGGGACAGGGGTGCCTGATGCTCGTCGAGATCTCGCACATCCTCCCGTACGCGGTGCTGTTCTCGTTGCCGCTCGCGGTGCTGGGCGCGTTGTTGTTGCGGCGGTTCGTGCACGGGTCGTTGGCGGCGGCGTTGACCGTGCTCGCGATCGTGCCGGTGGTGGCGACGGTCGGCGGGGTGCTCGCGGTCAGCGGGTTCATGTTCACGTCGATGCTGGTCACGACCGTGCTGGTGTGCGGGCTGGTCGCGCTGGTCACCGTGCCGGCGGCGGTCGTGCTGGGACGGTCCATCGCGCGGCGCAGCGTGTGGGAGCGGGAGGCGCGGGCCCGGGAGCGGGCGGCGGAGGCGTCGCGGCGGGAGCTGGTGGCGTGGATCAGCCACGACCTGCGCACGCCGTTGGCCGGCATCCGGGCGATGGCGGAGGCGCTGGCGGACGGCGTCGTGACGCAGCCCGCCGAGGTCGCCGACTACGCGGGCCGGATCTCGGCGGAGGCGCGGCAGCTGTCCGGCATGGTGGACGACCTGTTCGAGCTGTCCCGGATCACCGCCGGCGCGTTGCGGTTGACGTTGTCCGAGGTGCCTTTGGCGGACGTGGTGAGCGACGTCGTGGCGGCGGAGCGGGCCGTCGCGGCGCGCAAGGGGGTGGAGCTCAAGGCGGACGCCGTGACCTGGCCGGTGGTGCTGGGCTCGGACCCCGAGCTGGCGCGGGTGGTGCGCAACCTGCTGGCCAACGCGATCCGCCACACGCCGCCGGACGGGACGGTCGCGGTGCAGGTGGACGTCGAGGGCGCGGAGGCGTTGGTGCGCGTGGACGACGCGTGCGGCGGCATCCCGGAGGCGGACCTGCCGCGGGTGTTCGACGTGGCGTTCCGCGGCACGCCCAGCCGGCAACCGGTCGGCGGCGGCCTCGGCCTGGCCATCGCGCGCGGTCTGGTGGAGGCGCACCGGGGCACCATCGACGCCCGCAACCACGGCGCGGGCTGCCGCTTCGAAGTCCGGTTGCCGTTGCGCACCGCGTGAGGCCGTGTCCGGGGGCCGGCCCGGTCGGTCCACTGGGTACGGTGATTCGCATGGAACGCAGCGCTCAGCGCCTGGGACGTGCCCTGGTCGTGATCGTGGACGACCGGGTAGCGCACGGTGAGCACGAGGACAGCACGGGGCCGCTGGTCACCGAGCTGCTGGAGGAAGCGGGATTCATCGTCGACGGGACCGTCGCGGTGGAGGGCGAGGTCGTGGGCATCCGCGCCGCGCTGAACACGGCCGTCATCGGCGGCGTCGACCTGGTCGTCACCGTGGGCGGCACCGGCGTGTCGCCGCGCGACGTCACACCCGACGCGACGCAGGGCGTGCTGGACCGGCCGATCGCCGGCATCGCGGAGGCCCTCCGGGCGTCCGGGCTGGCGGCGGGCGCGGTGGACGCGGGCATCTCGCGCGGCCTCGTCGGCATCTCGGGCAGCACCCTGGTCGTCAACCTGGCCGGCTCGCGGTCGGCGGTGCGCGACGGCATGGCCACCCTGTCGGCCCTCGTCCCGTACGTGATCGAGCAACTCTCGGGCTTGGACGAGGCATGACCGACCCGGCCGACGACGCTCCCGCCTCGGCAGCAGCCACTTCGGCCGCCGCCGAGGCGGCGCGTCGTCGCCGGTTGGCGGAGGTCTTCGGCGAGGTCCTGCCGGAATCACCGGACGAGCCGACCGCCTCCGCCCGCGACGAACAGTGGTACCGCGACAACCGCCCCCCACACCACGAGTAGCGACACACGAGTAGCCCGCGACCGCGATCAGGCGGCTTTGGAGGGCTGGAAGGGCTGCCTGGGTGGTTCAGGGAGCCCTGCCGGCTAAGGGAGCCCTGGGGTGGGTGCAGGGAAGCCCAGGTGGTTGAGGGAGCCCAGGGGCGGGCTGCGGTGGTTAGTTCAGGTTTTGGCGTTGTTGGGCGGCCAGGAGGTCGCGGATTTCCTTCAGGAGTTCCACGTCCGTCGGTTCGGCGGGGCCGGGTTCCTCGCCGCGCTTGCGGCGGTCCTTGATCTTGTTCATGGGCAGGACGAAGACGAAGTAGACGACCGCCGCGACGATCAGGAAGTTGATCGCCGCCGTGATGATCGCGCCGAAGTCGACAGTCGTCTTGTCCGTGCTGCCCAGTTGCACGGCCAGGCCGTCGACGTTGTTGCCGCCGAACAGCGCGACCAGCGGGTTGATCAGGTTGTTCGTGAACGCCGTGACGATCGCGCCGAACGCCGCGCCGATGACGACCGCGACCGCGAGGTCGACCACGTTGCCGCGCATGAGGAAGTCTTTGAAGCCTTTGATCACGACCGGCTCCTCCATTCGGGGGGACACTTGGGGGCTAGCGGAGGGTAACCGGTTGCGCTCCTCCCTGTGACACAGCGGGTGCGTGTGTCGGGTCAGTCCGTGGGGGCGAGGGTGGGTGGCAGGTTCAGCAGCGGGAACAGGACCGTGCCGAAGGTGGTGATCTCGGCGATGCGGTCGCCCTCGACGCGCAGCACGTCGAGCTTGAACGGCCGGAACAGGGTGTCGCCCGGCCGTCGCAGGTAGCTGGCCGCCGCCGGCATCCGGTTCACGCCGGTCGGCAGCAACCGCCAGTCGCCGTCCCGGTCGGGGCCCAGGGCCCGCTCCATCAACGGCGCCACGGCGGCCAGGCCGTCGAAGCACACCGGCAGCGGCGGCATGGTGACGCGCAGGTCCTCCGCCGCGATCGACACCGCGAGGGCGGCGTCGCAGCGCTGGTGCGCGTCGATGAACCGCTCGAGCAGGTCGCGTTCGGCCGGACTGGGCTCGGGCGCGGACCACTCGTGGCGGTGCGACGGCAGGTGCTGCCGCATCGTCGCGCGGGCGCGCTGGAGGGCGCTGTTGGTCGCGGCGACGCTCAGGTCCAGCAGGTCGGCGGTCTCCTTCGCCGACATGTCGAGCACCTCCTTGGCCAGCAGCGCGGCCCGTTGCCGGGGCGGCAGCACCTGGAGCGCGGCGAGGAAGGCCAGTTCGACCGTCTCCCGCGCCACCGCCACCACGTCCGGCTCGTCCTCCGCCGGGGCGAGCAGGGTGTCCGGGTACGGGGTCAGCCAGCTCACCTCCTGCCGCGCCGCCACCGGTCTGCGCGCCTTGGACCGGATCGCGTCCAGGCACGTCGTGGTCGCGATCCGGTACAGCCACGCCCGCACGTTGCCGCCGTCGAACGCGTCCCGCCCCTTCCACGCCCGCAGCAGCGTCTCCTGCACCGCGTCCTCGGCCTCGTCGTAGGAGGCGAGCATGCGGTAGCAGTGGACGTGCAGCTCCCGCCGGTGCCGGCGGAACGCCCCGTCCAGGTCGAGGTCCACGTCGGCGTTCATGGCGTCAGCGCACGCTCTTCGCCACCTGCTGGACGGCCCACGTGTTGCCATCCGGGTCGTCGAAGTAGACGAAGCTGTTGTAGTCCGCGTTCGCCGGGTCCGGCCCGGGCACCATCCCGCCCTCCTCGAAGTGCTGGACGCCCGAGTGCTTCACGCCGGCCGCGTCGAGCTGAGCGGCGGCGGCCTCGATGTCGGCGACCACCAGGTGGTTGCCCTTCAGCGAGCCCGGCTCCATCCCGCCGCCCAGGCCCTTGCCGAAGACGATCGAGCACCCCGACCCGGGCGGTGTCACCTGGACGACCCGGAACGCGTCACCGGCGCGGTGGTCGGTGTCGACGGTGAAGCCGAGCTTGTCGGCGTAGAACTCCTTCGCGCGGTCCACATCGGTCACAGGGACGACGACCACTTCCAGCTTCCAGTCCACGGTGTGCTCCTTCGCGTGCGTGCCTGCTGCTTACACCGAGTGGAACGTCGACCGCGGCCGACACTCATCGGTCTGGCGATGAATTCATGAAAAAGGCAGGTCAAAGCGGGCTCGGGTCAGCGCAGTGTCAGTGCCACGGGTTGCGCCAGCGACTCGGACGCGACCCGGGTCGCCGCCGCGCGGTCCAGGTTCAGCACCGCCACCTCGCCGCCCCGGACCGCCACCACCGAAGCCGCCTCGGCCAGCACGCGGTCCTGCGCCACCACGTCGACGCGGGCGCCGGTTGTCAGCAGACCCGCCACCGCGGGATCGCCCAAGCGGACGGCGACGGACGCCGTGTCCGGGTTCTCCGCCGACAGGCGCAGGTCTGTCAGCGGCTCACCGGCGCGCGCCGGCGACACCAGGGCACGCCCCACCGCCTGCTGTGGACCGACCGCCCCGCCTGGGGACAACTCGGGGGGTATTCGGTGGACAACCACATCCCCGGGGGTGAGCGGCACCCCGGCCGCCAGGTCGCGGGCCGCCACCGCGACCTCCACCCCGGCCGGGCCGGGCCACACCGCCACAACCACCGCCACCAGCAGGAACAGGGCCGCCAAGATCCTTCGAGTCGTGTTCATGGGCTCGACGGTAGGGAAGGATCGGGGGTCGGAAAAGCACGAACCCCCGAGTTGTGGACAACTCGGGGGCTGTGGACAACTTGGGGAAAGTTACGACGCCGCGGCGGCCGGAGCGGAGGACGACGACGACGTCGACGCGGGCTTCGACTCGCTCTTCGCGGACGAAGACTCGCTCTTCGAGGAGGAGGAAGAAGAGGACGAAGACGTCCGGTTGTCGGTCCGGTAGAAGCCGCTGCCCTTGAACACGACGCCCACCGCGCCGTAGAGCTTGCGCAGCTTGCCCTTGCACTCCGGGCACTCGGTCAGCGCCGAGTCGGAGAAGGACTGCACCGCTTCGAACCGGTGGTCGCACTCGGTGCATGCGTACTGGTAGGTCGGCACTGGTCGCCCCTCCACGGTCCTGGTCTGGCACTCGGACGCCCAGAGTGCCAACCACGATGATGCGCCGGCCGGCATACGTGGCGCAAACATCACAGGTCAACGTCACAAACGAACGACACGGACAACGTCACACCGGCAGCCGCACCAGCCCCGAAGGCGTCAACACGGCGTCCATCAGCACGTCGTGCTCCTCACGCGGCAGCGAAGGGACGAACTCCGACTCGCGGACCACCGCCACCAGAGGGCACCGGGCCATCGGCAGCGACCGGTCGTAGTGCCCGCCACCGCGCCCCAACCGGACACCCCGGTGATCCACCGCCAACGCCGGGACCAGCACCAACGCCGCCGAACCGATCGCCGAAGACCCCAACGCCACCCCCGCGGGCTCCCGCAGCCCGTACGGACCGGGCCGCACCGACCCGTCGTACTCCGCCCAGTCCAGCGGCGCCGCCCCCACCACGATCGGCAGCAACACCCGGTACCCCGCCGACCGCAGGACGTCGAGCATCTCCACCGACCCCGGCTCACCCCCGACCGCCAAGTACGCGCACACCGCCTCACCAGGCGAAACGCCGAAATGCGACACCGCGGAGAGCACCACGGACGTCAACGGCGCGGGCGAAGCGACCCGCCGCGCGGCGAGCAGCCGTGTGCGCTCCGTCGTCTTCCGGTTACGTTCATCGGACGTCATCGCGGATTCCCCTGACCACGCCGTTACGCTCGCTGTCCATGAGCGCCTTCCAGACAGCAATCGTGCCCGCGGCGGGACTGGGCACGCGCTTCCTCCCCACCACCAAGGCGGTGCCCAAGGAGTTGCTGCCGGTCGTCGACACCCCGGGGATCGAACTGGTCGCCACCGAGGCCGCGCAAGCCGGGGCGACCAAGCTCGTCATCGTCACCTCACCGGGCAAGGACGCGGTCGCCGAGTACTTCCGCCCCCAGCCCGAACTGGAACAGACGCTCGAAGCGCGCGGCAAGACCGACCTGGTCGAGAAGGTCCGCCGGGCGTCGAACCTGCTCAAGGTCGAAACGGCCATCCAGGACAAGGCCCTGGGCCTCGGCCACGCCGTCGGCTGCGCCGAGGGCAACCTGACCGGCGACGACGAGGCCGTCGCCGTCCTCCTCCCCGACGACCTCGTGCTGCCCACGGGCGTGCTGACCCGCATGGCCGCGGCCCGCGAGCGGTTCGGCGGCAGCGTGCTGTGCGCGTTCGACATCCCCAAGGAGCAGATCTCCGCCTACGGCGTCTTCGACGTCCGCGACACCGGGGACGACGACGTCAAGCAGGTCGTCGGCATGGTCGAGAAGCCCAAGCCCGAGGACGCCCCCTCCACCTACGCGGCGGCCGGCCGGTACCTCCTCGACCGGGCGATCTTCGACGCCCTCAAGCGCATCACGCCCGGCGCCGGCGGCGAGCTCCAGCTCACCGACGCCATCGCGCTGCTGATCAACGAGGGTCACCCGGTCCACGTCGTGGTCCACCGGGGTGGGCGACACGACCTGGGCAATCCGGCCGGATTCCTCAAGGCTGCGGTTGACTTCGCACTCGAGCACCCGGACTACGGGCCCGAGCTGGGGGAGTGGTTGCGGGAACGCCTCGGCAACTCCTGAACGAGGGTCGGCACATGAGGTCAGTGGAAGAGCAGCTCGCCAGGGTGATCGCCGCCGCCGTGCGGCCCGCCCCGGTGCGCGTGGCGATCTCCGAGTCGCAGGGCCTGCTCTGCGCGGAGGAGGTCGTCGCGGAGCGCGCGTTGCCCGGGTTCGACCAGGCGGCGGTGGACGGCTACGCGGTGCGCAGCGTGGACGTGCAGGCCGCCGGCGGGGAACCGGTCCAGTTGCCGGTGGTCGGCGAGATCCCCGCCGGCTCCCGCCAGCCCAGACGGTTGCAGCCGGGCCAGGCGGTCCGGGTCGCGACCGGCGCGCCCCTGCCGACCCTGGCCGACGCCGTCGTGCCCCTCGGGTACACCGACGGGCACGCGGCGAAGGTGACCGTCCACCGCGCGGTGCCGTCCGCGGCGTTCGTGCGGCGCACCGGCGAGGACGTGCAGACCGGTGACGTCGCCGTCCGCCGCGGCGCGACCATCGGCGCCGCCCAGGTCGGCCTGCTGGCCGCCGTGGGCCGCAACAAGGTCCTGGTCCACCCCCGGCCGCGGGTGTCGGTGATCTCCGTCGGCGAGGAACTGGTCGACGTGGACCGCACCCCCGGCCAGGGCCAGGTCTACGACGTCAACTCCTACGCGCTGGCCGCCGCCGCGCGGGACGCGGGCGCCGAGGTCAGCCGGGTCGGGATCATGTCGGTCGACCCGCGCAAGCTGCGCGAGGTCGTCGAGGGACGGCTGCTGCTGTCCGAGATCGTGGTCATCGCGGGCGGGGTCGGCGGCGTCGTGGGCGACGAGGTCCGCGCGGCGCTGGCCGACCTGGGCGACGTCGACTGCACGCGCGTGGCCATGCACCCCGGCTCGGTGCAGGGCTTCGGGCGGCTCGGGCCGGACGCGGTGCCCACGTTCCTGCTGCCCGCGAACCCGATGAGCGCCCTGGTCGTGTTCGAGGTGCTGGTCCGCCCGCTGATCCGGGCCGCGCTGGGCAAGCGCAACCCGTACCGGCGGGCGGTGGGCGCGCGGCTGCTGTCGCCGCTGACCTCGGCCAAGGGGCGGCGCGGCTTCCTGCGCGGCCAGTTGCTGCGCGACGCCGACAACGGCGAGTACCTCGTGCAGCCGCTGGGTACCTCCGGTGCGCACCTGCTGGCGTCGCTGGCCGAGGCCAACTGCCTGATCATGGTCGACCAGGACGTGACCGACGTGGCGGCGGGCGAGGAAGTGCTGGTCAGCTTCCTGGCCCAGAAGAGTTGAACTCGGGACGAGTCGATCGGAGGGGGATGGGCGCGGGTCTCGCGTGGGAAGGCGGCAGGCACCCCGGCTGGCCCGCGCGGCTCGGTCCGCTGCGGGTCGAGGCCGGTGTCGTCGCGCTGCGCCCGCCCAAGCTGTTCGACGCCTCCGCGTGGTCGCGGATCCGGATGCGCGACCAGGCCCACCTGGAGGAGTGGGAGCCCACCGCCGTCGACGGCTGGCCCGAGCGCAACGCCGCCATGTCGTGGCCGGCGCAGTGGTCGTCCCTGAAGTCCCTCGCCCGGCGCGGCCAGGCGCTGCCGTTCGTGATCACCGTGGACGGCGACCTGGCCGGGCAGATCACCGTGGGCAACATCGTGCGCGGGTCGCTGCGCTCGGCGTGGGTCGGGTACTGGGTCGCGGCCGACCGGGCCCGGGGCGGCGTGGCGACGGCGGCGTTGGCGCTGGTCGTGGACCACTGCTTCGGCGAGGCCGGGCTGCACCGGCTGGAGGCCACCGTGCGGCCGGAGAACAAGGCCAGCCTGCGGGTGCTGGCCAAGGCCGGTTTCCGCGAGGAAGGGCTGTTCCAGCGCTACCTCGATGTGGCCGGCGACTGGCGCGACCACCTGTGCTTCGCGATGACCGCGGAGGAGGCGTCCCCCGAGGGGTTGGTACGCCGATTGGTCGCCGCCGGGTTCGCCCGAACCGCCTGATCAGCGTGCCGAGCGGCTTATTCGGATCACCCGAAAGTGGGTGATAGACCACACTTTGGTACGTACGCCGGTCGGCGTGCCTCCGACACAGGTGTGACTGTTGTGACTAGCGTGGCGTACGAAGTCCGCGCGGGTAGGGGGAGGTGACGGGGATGCCGAGTTCGTTGATCATCGTGGGACTGGTGGTGGCCTGGCTGGTCGTCCTCGTCCCGATGGTGGCGCGCAAGCGCGCCGACGCGCGGACCAGCATGGAGGAGGGGTACGACGCCATGCCCGACGCCGAGTTCGACGAGTACGACGACTACGCCGACGCCGAGTTCGAGGAGGTCGCGCACCGGCCCTACCGGCCCGGCCGCGGCGGCTTCGACCCGGAGACCGCGGCGATCGTGGCGCAGGCGAAGTACGCGTTCCGCCGTCGCGTCGTGGGCACGTTGCTGCTGCTCGCCCTGGTCACGGGCGTGGTGGCGGGCGTGCTGTACCCGCTGGCCTGGTGGGGCCACGCGGCCGTCGACGTGACCCTGGTCGGCTACCTCGTGTACCTGCGCCGCCAGGTCCGCATCGAGGAGGACGTCCGGGCCCGCCGCCTGGCCCGCCTGGCCCAGGCCCGCCGCCGGCCGTCCCCGCGCCCGGCGGTTGTCGCCGACGCCGAGGTCGACGTCGAGGAGGAGCCGGGCCTGACCCCGCAGCCGCGCTTCGAGCACCACGTCCGCCCCGGCACGGTCGTGGTGGACGCCGACGACGAGGACCCGGTGTTCGTCGAGCTGGACGGCCCGGAGGCGCTGCCGTACCGGCGGGCGGTGGGCGAGTAGAGGGGGGTGGCGGAACCACCCCCCGACGCCTGATATGCTTTCGCCGCACCACCGAGAACGACAACTGAACACGGGGCTGTAGCGCAGTTGGTAGCGCGACTCGTTCGCATCGAGTAGGTCAGGGGTTCGATTCCCCTCAGCTCCACCAGAGTACGACGTGCACGAACCCAGGGCGGATGCCGGTGAACCGGTCTCCGCCCTTTTTGCTGCGTGCGTTCAACCGGCCCCTGCGGTGAAGTCGGCGGTTCCCCTTAGGCTGCCGCTGTGCCCGTGTCGCGGAAGCGGAAGAAGAAGTCCGGCAAAGCTCCTGGGTCGTCGAGGCCCCGCGTTGATCAGCAGGTGCCGGGCGGTGATCTCGGTGTGCTGGATCGCGAGTTCGGGACCGCTTGGCGAGAACTGACCGCCGCCCGGGAACAGGCGGAGGTGCGGCGGGCCGCGTGGGCCGAGGTGGCGGCGACGGAGTTGGTCGCCGATTTCGTGCGGGTTGTGGCGGATCAGCCGGACGTGGACGTGGAAGACGCGTTGTGCCTGCGGTTGGGGACGCTGTTGGGCGAGGCGGCGCGGTTGCCGGTGGACGAGGACGTGCAGCCGCGGCACATCGCCGACGCTGTGGTGAAGGCGGCTGTGGCCGGCGGTGCGGACGCTTCTCGGGTGCTCACCGCGGTGGCGGGCGTCCTGCCGAATCCGTACGGCGCGGCTGCGGCGGCCGGGATCGCCCGGAACGCGGTGGGGCGGCGGGTGCCGCCGGGTCCGAGGGTCAGTGGTCCGGTGTTGTGGACCCGGGACCGGTACGGCAGCCGGTTCGGTGTCGTCACGCCGATCGCCCGTGCGGACGGGTCGGAGCGTTGGTACTTGTGGGACCTCGACGCCTGCGGGCACGAGGTGTGCACCGTGCACAGCCGCTTCCACCCCACGCCGGAGGCGGCGGTGGCGGACTGGCGGGACGGGGTCGGCGAGATCGCCGCCGCAGGCACGGAGTTCGTCCCGGTCGACGACCCGTGGCTGCTCTCCCAGCTGATGGCGGTGGATCCGGGGATGCACGACCACGGTGGGGAGAGCGAGGCGCAGTTCGCCGAGTTCTTCCGGGCGAGGCGGTTGGCCGAGCTCGTCAAGCAGGCGGTGGCGCGGCGGGGACGTCCACCTGCCCGGGGTGTGGACGTCGCCACGGCGGCGGCCGAGTTCGCCGCGTGGCTGCGTGCCCGTGGCACCCATGAGGCGTCGGACGATCTGGACGAGTTGGCCTGGGAACTGGCCGACTCGTGGTGCGTCTACGACCTCGACGCGTTGTTCACCGCTTGTTCCCCGCACCGGGTCGCCCTGTTCGTGCCGTTCGTGCGGGACTACTACGGCGAGGATTACGCCGGCGAGTTGGTGGCCCTGCTACCCGAATGGACCCGGTGGCTGGCCGAGCGCAACGCGACGCCGCCCGAACTGGCCGAGCGTTGTGTGCCCTACGCCCACGGCCTACAACACCCGCAGCTCGGAGTCGGCGAACCCGACTATTACGCCCGCGTCGTCGAGTAGGTCGGCGGCGCACGTCGTATCCCGTTGCCCAGAACCGCCTCCTCCCCTTGTAGGGAGGGATGCGATGACCACCACCGTGAGCTTTGTCGCTCACCCGGACGACGACCTGCTGTTCATGAACCCGGACATCCTGTCCGACGTGCAGGCCGGTTATGACGTGTGGGTGGTGTACCTGACAGCTGGGGATCTGTTGTGCGGTGAGGGGTTTCCCGCGTGTGGCATGGAATACGCCGACATGCGCATCCACGGTGCACGGGCCGCTTATGCGCGCGCGGCGCATGTGGCCAACCAGTGGACGTTCGAGACGTTGACGTTGGGTGGGCACGAGATCGCCACGAACACGTTGGACGGCACGCGGGTGCGGTTGTTGTTCACGTTCGTCCACGCCGCAGGGGGCAGTGACCAGACCGGGGACCTGGCGCGGATGGTGTTGGACGAGAGCTTTGTGGCGCAACCCATCGACGGTCGCGCGCCTTATACGCGTTCGTCGTTCATCGGGATGCTGCATGATGTCTTGGCCACGGCCCAACCGGACTACGTGCGGACGTTGAGCACCGTTGGGCACCGTGAGACCGACAGGGACCACGTCGACCACGTCGCCGGCGCGATCTTGGCTTCCCTCGCCGATCTGGACGGCGATGGGCGGACGTGGGTGCGGCGTGACGAGTACGACGGGTACGTGATCCGGCAGCGGCCGGAGAACTGGTCCGGGTACTGGAAGGACGAGAAAACCGCCGTGTGGCAAGCGTACCGGCCGCACGACCCGATGCTCCGCCCCGGCGACTGGGACCACCTGATGGGTCGCCAGTACCGGCAGCGCGTCTTCGAGGTCGGCGACCCGTGGACACCGCCGCCGGACTTCACCGGGTAGCCGTGCCGCTACCATCGGCGCGGTGCGATTCGTGGCCGATCTCCACATCCACTCCAAGTACTCGCGGGCGTGCAGCCGGGACTGCGACCTCGAACACCTGACCTGGTGGGCCCGCCGCAAGGGGATCTCGCTGGTGGGCACCGGCGACTTCACCCACCCGGCGTGGCACGACCACCTGCGTGACACGCTCGTCCCGGCTGAGCCCGGCCTGTTCCGGTTGCGCGAGGACCTGGACCGCGACATCGACCGGACCCTGCCGCCGTCGCTGGCTTCGCGGACCGTGCGGTTCATGCTGTCCGTGGAGATCTCGACGATCTACAAACGCGACGGCCGCACGCGCAAGGTGCACCACCTCGTGTACATGCCCGACCTGGACTCGGCGGCGGAGTTCAACCGGCGCATGGCGCGCATCGGCAACATCGCCTCGGACGGGCGCCCCATCCTCGGCCTGGACTCGCGGGACCTGCTGGAGATCACGCTGGAGTGCGGCGGCTACCTGGTGCCGGCGCACGTGTGGACGCCGTGGTTCGCCGTGCTGGGCTCGAAATCCGGCTTCGACGCCGTGGCCGACTGCTACGCCGACCTCGCCGACCACGTGTTCGCCGTGGAGACGGGCCTGTCCAGCGACCCGGAGATGAACTGGCGCGTCTCGTCCCTGGACCGCTACCGCCTGGTCAGCAACTCCGACGCCCACTCGCCACCCGCGCTGGGCCGTGAGGCGACCGTGTTCGACACCGAGCTGGACTACCACTCGGTGCGGCGCGCGCTGGAGACCGGGGACGGGCACGCCGGGTCGATCGAGTTCTTCCCCGAGGAGGGCAAGTACCACGTCGACGGGCACCGCAAGTGCGGTGTGCGGATGGAGCCCGTCGAGACGTTGGCGCACAACGGGATTTGTCCGGTGTGCCGCAAGCCGTTGACGGTGGGGGTGCTGAGCCGGGTCGAGGAGCTGGCCGACCGGGATTCGGGATTCCGGCCCGAGGGGGTGGCGGGGTTCGTGAACCTGGTGCCGCTGCCGGAGATCATGAGCGAGATCGTCGGGACGGGGCCGAAGAGCAAGAAGGTGCTGGCGGAGGTCGACCGGCTGACGGCGGCGTTCGGGCCGGAGCTGGAGATCTTGCAGGACGTGCCGGTGGACGACCTCGCGGCTCATTCCACGTTGTTGGGGGAGGCTGTCGAGCGGTTGCGGCGGGGGCAGGTGGTGCGGGACGCCGGGTATGACGGTGAGTACGGGGTGATCCGGCTGTTCGAGCCGGGGGAGTTGGAGCGGCGGGGTTCGGCTTTGTCGCTGTTCGAGTTCGCGGTTCCGGAGCCGGTGTCCGCCGGTCCGGTGTCCGAGCCGGTCGTCGGTTCGGGTGTCGCGGTTGGCGAGTCGGTTGTCGGTTCGGGCGTCGTGCACGTCGAGCCGGTCGTTGGTTCGGGTGTCGCGGTTGTTCATCCACAGGCCGCGAGTTGTCCACAGCCTGCGGTCGTCGAGGGCTCGATGTCGGACCCCGGCGGTAGACTGGAGCAGGGACGCCCCCGGGAGGGTGGGGGTCTGCCTGGGGGGCGGATTGGGTCCGGCGAGGGTGCGTTTTCGCTGTTGGAGGCGCTTGATCCGGATCAGCGGGTGGCGGCCGGTAGTGGTGGCGGGCCGTTGTTGATCATTGCTGGGCCTGGGACCGGTAAGACGCGGACGTTGACCCACCGGATCGCGCACCTGGTCGTCGAGCGGGGTGTGCCGGCCGAGGAGTGTCTCGCGATCACGTTCACCCGGCGGGCCGCCGAGGAGATGGCTGAGCGGCTGGAGGTGCTGGGGGCGCGGGTTGTGGTGGCGACCTTCCACTCCTTGGGGGTGCGGATCCTGCGGGAGCACCACGCGGAAGTGGGGTTGTCGCCCTCCTTCGGCATCGCGGATCCCGACCGGCAGGTCGAAGTCGCCCGGACGGTGTGCGGGGACGACAAGGAGGCTCGGCGGCTGGTTGCCGAAGGGGCCGAGGTCTACAAGAAAGCCTTGCGGGCGCAGGACCTGGTCGACTTCGACGACCTGGTGGAGCTGCCGCTCGGCCTCCTCGAAACCCGGCCCGATCTGGTCGACGCCTACCGCGCCCGCTTCCGCTGGATCTCCGTCGACGAGTACCAGGACGTCGACGAGCGCCAGTACCGACTCCTCCGCCTGCTCGCGCCCGCCGACGGGAACCTCACGGCGATCGGCGACCCGGACCAGGCGATCTACCGGTTCCGGGGCGCGGACGTCGGCTTCTTCCTGCGCTTCCGGCAGGACTTCCCCTCGGCGCGGGAAGTGCACCTGACCCGCAACTACCGATCCAGCCCGGCGGTCGTGCGTGGGGCGTTGGCGGTGGTCTCGCCGTCCACGTTGGTGCCCGGCCGTGCGCTGGAACCGCACGGGGACCACGGGGACGCGCCGATCGGTGTGCACCACGCGGCGTCCGAGCAAGCCGAAGCGGCGTTCGTGGCGCGGACGATCGAGCAGGTGCTCGGTGGGGCGTCGTTCCACGCGTTCGACAGTGGACGGGTGACCTCGGACGGCACCCAAGGGCTCGGGTTCTCCGACTTCGCCGTCCTGTACCGGACCGACCGGCAGTCCAAGGCCCTGGTGGACGCGCTCACCCGGTCCGGGCTGCCGTTCCAGAAGCGGTCGCACGACCGGTTGTTGGACCGGCCCGGGGTGGCGCGGATCGTGCGGGAGCTGGCGTTCACCGCCGGTGAGTCCATTGTGGACAGGGTTCGTGCGGTGGCGGGTGAGGACCACACCGCCTACGAACTGCTCAAGCCGCTGGCGCTGGACTGCGGCACGGACTTCGAGCGGTTCCACACGACGCTCGCGCTGGGCGTCGAGGTGGACACGTGGGACCCGCGGGCGGATCGGATCTCGTTGCTGACGCTGCACGCGTCCAAAGGGCTGGAGTTCCCCGTGGTGTTCATCGTCGGCTGCGAGGACGGCCTGCTGCCGCTGCGGTGGCCCGGTCAGGACGACGACACCGACGAGGAGCGCCGCCTGCTGTTCGTCGGGATGACCCGGGCGCAGCGGCACCTGTTCCTCAGCCACACCTCGGTCCGGCCGCGCTCGCCGTTCCTGGCCGACCTGGGCGACTTCCGGCGGATCGGTGACGAGCAGCCCCAGCGGCGGAGCAAGGGGACGCAGGTCAGCCTGTTCTGAAAGATCACGAGTGGTATGGACCATAACGCGGTGTTATGGCTGAACTGGCATATCCGCCAGGCCACGCGGCCGGCTAGCGTCGAGGGCAAGGCCCCGCATCCCGTGTCACCACCCCTGCAAGGAGACAGCGGATGACTCGACGCATCGCCGCCGCCGTCGCCGCGACGGTCCTGAGCGCTGCCGGTGTCGCAGCGGTCGTGGCCGGCAGCGCGACCGCAGGCCCGCCACCAGCACCGGAGAGCGACCTGGTCGCCGCCCTGTCGCGCGACCTCGGCCTGACCCCTGACCAGGCCCGGACCCGACTGGTCCGCGAGGCGCAAGCGGCCCGCGCGGACCACGACCTCAAGGCGCGGCTCGGCGCCGCCTACGCCGGCGCGTGGCTGGACAAGGACGCCGCGCTGACCGTCGCGGTCACCAACGAGGCCCGGGTCCAGGCCGTGAAGGACGCCGGGGCCACGCCCAAGGTGGTCAAGCGCAGCCAGATCCAGCTCGACGCGCTCAAGGCCAAGCTCGACGCGAACAAGGACGTCCCCGCCGGCGTGCCCGCCTGGTACGTCGACCTGCCCTCGAACTCCGTCGTCGTCCTGGCGCGGGACCTCGGCAACGCCAAGGCGTTCGCCAAGGCCAGCGGCTTGGACGAGGCGGACGTCCGGATCGAGGCGTCGACCGAGGACCCGCGCCCGCTGATCGACGTGATCGGCGGCAACGCGTACTACATGAGCGGCGGCGGACGCTGCTCGGTCGGGTTCTCGGTCAACGGCGGCTTCGTCACGGCCGGCCACTGCGGCACCACCGGCCAGGGCACCACGCAGCCGACCGGCACGTTCGCCGGGTCCAGCTTCCCCGGCAACGACTACGCCTGGGTCCGCGTGGGCGCCGGCAACACCATGCGCGGCCTGGTCAACCGCTACCCCGGCACCGTGCCGGTGGCCGGGTCGACCGACGCGCCGGTGGGCGCCTCGGTGTGCCGGTCCGGCTCCACCACCCAATGGCGCTGCGGCACCATCCAGCAGCGCAACACCTCCGTCACCTACCCCCAGGGCACCGTCTCCGGAGTGGTCCGCACCAGCGCCTGCGCCGAACCCGGCGACTCGGGCGGCTCGTGGCTCTCCGGCGACCAGGCCCAGGGCGTCACCTCCGGCGGGTCCGGGAACTGTTCGTCCGGCGGGACCACGTACTTCCAACCGGTGAACGAGATCCTCCAGGCCTACGGCCTCCAGCTGGTCACCAGCGGTGGCACGACGTCACCGACGTCGCCGACCACCACGACCAGCAACCCCGGCCAGACGACCTGGCAGCCGGGCACCACGTACGCGATCGGCTCCCTCGTGACGTACGGCGGTGTCGGGTACCGGTGCTTGCAGGGGCACACGTCCCAAACCGGCTGGGAACCGCCCAACGTGCCCGCCCTGTGGGAGCGCGTGGGCTAGCGGCGAGCCACATGCGCGGGGGAGGGGTCCGGCGCCCGTCGTCGGACCCCCCTTCCGCGCACACCGGGGGTGCGAGGCGGCTGCGGAGACGCCTCCCCCCACCGGGACCGCGCGGGCGTTTGCGGAGGCGCCCCGGGTCCCACCACCGGGTGGCGGGGCGTTTGCGGAGACGCCCCGCCCCCACTTACAGGTGCGCGCCCCCGGTGGCGTCGATCCACGCCCCGGTCACCCACCGCGCGTCCGCCGAGGCCACGAACGACACGACGTCTGCGATGTCCCCGGGCTGCCCGATCCGTCCCAGCGCCGACCGCGCCGCCATCGCCGCCTCCGCCTCCGGGTTGCCCCGCAGCCACCCGGCGTTGACGTCGGTGTCCACGACCCCCGGCGCGACCGTGTTCACCGTGATCCCGCGCGGCCCCAGGTGCTGGGCCAACGTCCGCGTGAACGTGTCCAGCGCCCCCTTGGTCATCGAGTACGCGATGCCCTCCGGGAACGCGATCCGCGTGACGCCCGACGAGATGTTCACGATCCGCCCGCCGTCCCGCAGCAACGGCAGCGCCCGCTGCACCACGAAGAAGGGCGCCCGCACGTTGACCCCGAACACCTCGTCGAACTCGTCCGGTGTCACGTCCTCGATCGGGTTGAGCAGCCCGATCCCCGCGTTGTTCACCACGACGTCCAGCTCCGGCAGGTCGGCGAACAGCGCGTCCACCTCGTCCGGCAGGGACGCCCGCACGGCGAACGCCCCGCCGCCCGCCGCCGCCACGACCTCCTTGGCCGCCACCTCGTCGCGCCCGTAGTGCACGACCACGCGCAAGCCGTCCGCCGCCAGGCGCAGCGCGATCGCCCGCCCGATGCCCCGGCTCGCCCCCGTCACCAGCGCTGTCCTCATCGTCCCGCCAATCTGTAGTGACTGTTACAGAATGCCACTGTAGCGGTCGTTATAAAATGGCGGGCGTGGCGGGGCGCAGGCGTGGGTTCGACCGGGAGGAAGTCCTCGACCAGGTGACGCGCGCCTTCTGGCGGGCGGGCTACGACGCCACCTCCGTGGCCGACCTCACCAAGCTCACCGGAGTGAACCCGCCGAGCCTCTACGCGGCCTTCGGCGACAAGAAAGCCCTGTTCAACGAGGTCGTCGAGCGGTACTGGCGGACCTACGGCGCGTTCACCACCCGAGCCCTCGACGAGGAGCCCACCGCGCGCAGGGCCGTCGAGCGGGTGCTGCGGGAGGCTGCCGTCGAGTACACCGCCGACGACCGGCCGCGTGGCTGCCTGGTCCTCAGCGCCCCCGAACTGGGGCACCTGCGCGAGGTCGCCCTCGCCGCGGTGGAGGACAAGATCAGGAACGACGTCGCCGCCGGTCGGCTGCCCGCCCGAACCGATCCGCACGCCCTGGCCGTGTACGTGGCGGCCATCGTGCGCGGCATGTCGGACCTCGCCCGCGACGGCGCGACGCGCGACGAACTCCGCCACGTTGCGGATGCGGCCATGTCGGCGTGGCCCTCACCCGTACCCTGAGGGGCGACGAGAAGGGGTGGTGGAGGGCGTGGAGCTGGCCAAGTCGCTGCTGGACTGGCTGCACGGCTTTACCGGCATCCCCCTGTGCCCGGGTGACTGGGCGTGGACCACGACGGCCCTCGGCGCGCTGATCGGCGTGCTGCCGACCATCGCGGCGCTGCTGTCGATCACCATCCGCCGGGTCGTCGGCAACTCCTACGGGCCGGTCACCGGGGCGATGTTCGCCGTCCTGGGCGTGACCAGCACGCTCGTGCTGCCGTGGGTGCTGTTCTCCGGAACGTTCGAGACCCTCCAGCGCGGGTCGCTCTACGGGATGGAATCGCTGTCGACGTCGCCGTGCGTGGCGTTCACCCAGCAGCGGTACCTGGTCAACGCGCCGTCGATCATCCGGGCGGTCAGCGGCCAGTCCGACAAGGTCTTCCTGATCGCCGCCGGGATCACCGCCGTGCTCGCGCTGCTGTGCCTGGTGTTCGTGATGATGCAGGCCGGCTCGGCGTTCCGGCTCGGACCCAACTGGCCCCGACGGGTGTTCTGGCCGCCCTTCCTGGTGCTGTTGGTGGCCACGTCGTTGCTGCCCGTGACGCTGGTGGGGCACCTGCTCCTCGGGTTCTTCCCGATTGCGCTGATCGGCTCACTCGTCGTGCGGATTTTCGGGTTGACTACCGCCATGCTCAACCGCCCCGGCCGGGACCGCGGTGCCCCGGCCACGCCGCAGCAGCCCGCGTCCTCGTCGCACGGCCCGTCGGCCCGGCCGACGCCGCAGCAGCAGGCCGTGTCCGCGCGGCAGAACCCCCCGCCGCACAACCCCCAGCAGAACCCGCCGCCGTACCAGCCGGCCGGCAAGCCGCCGCCCTACCAGCCCGCGCACATCCCGCCGTACCGGCCGATCCCGCCGTACAACCCGACGCCGCCGCCGATGCAGAAGCCGGTCCAGCCGCGCCAGTACCCGCCGACGCGGGTCGCCGAGGTGCCGCCGGTGCCGGGCGCCGAGCCGCCGCGCCCCACGCGCGTGGAGCAGCAGCCCGCCCAGCTCGCCGACACGCCCGGTCCGCTGCCCTTCGGCCCCGGCGCGACCCCGTCCACCCCGACGCCACCGGCCGACTCCGGCAAGGTGTGGAACCCGGCGGGCGGCCGGTTCCGGCGCGTCCGACAGCTCGGGCGGGGCGGGTTCGGCACGGTGTGGCTCGCCGTGGACACCCAGCTCGACCGCACGGTCGCCGTGAAGCTCGCGCACGCGCCGGACAACGACACCGAGCAGCGCATGTTGCGCGAGGCGCGGGCGCTGGCGGCGGTCCGGCACCCGAACTGCGTGCGCGTGTTCGACATCGTGCAGGACCCGGACGGCCTGGCCATCGTCATGGAGTACATCGACGGCCAGCCGCTGTCCGACGTGGTGCTCAAGAACGGGCTGCTCCAGGACACCCTCGCCGCCCGCCTCTGGGTCAACATGGCCGACGCGCTGGCCGCCGCCCACGAGCAGGGCGTGCTGCACCGGGACGTGAAGCCGTCCAACGTGATCGTCGACGGCAGCGGCACCGCGCACCTGATCGACTTCGGCATCGCCCGCTCGAAGGGCGACAGCACCCTGACCGCCACCGGCATGATGGTCGGCACCCCGGACTTCCTGGCCCCTGAGACCGCGCGCGGCGAGGCGGCCAGCCCGGCCTCGGACTCCTGGCAGCTGGCCGCCACGGTCAGCTACGCCCTGACCGGCCACCCGCCGCGCGGGTCGCGGGACAACCCGATCTCGTCGCTGATGGCGGCGGCGCAGGGCGAGCCGTGCGTGAAGCTGCCCCAGCACAGCGCCCACACGCGGCTGCTCACCAACGCCCTGGACGCCGACCCGGCCAAGCGCCCGTCGCTGTCGTCGGTGCGGGCCGAGCTGGGGTCGTGGCTGTCGAAGGCCGGCGTCAGCACCGAGGGCCCGGTGACGCGGCTGATCGACCGGCCCGAGCCGCCGACCAGGCCAGTGCGCTGACCACGGCCGGCACCAGCAGCCACCAGCCGGAGAACCCCAGCACCACCAGCGTGAACGCCAGGGCGACGGCCGGCGGGGCCTTGCGCGGCAGCAGCTTGACCGCCGCCGCCATGCCCGCCGCCGTCACCGCCGCGAGCGTCGTCGCGGTGACACCCATGAGCGTGGCCAGGTCGACCCGCCACACCGCCGTCACCACGAGCAGCACCGCGCACCACCCGGCCTGCACGCCGAGGGACCTCTTCAGGCCCATCGCCGTGCCGAGTTCCTTGGCCCCGGCCAGGTAGGTGTTGACCGCGCCGAAGGTCAGCAGCACGGCCGCGACCGCCGTCGTGGCGCGGGCGGCCGGCCCGAAGGTCTGCTCCAGCAGCACGGCCAGCGGCACGTCCCCCGGCACCGCGACCGTCGTGACCGCCAACCCCAGGTAGAGGACTGCGACGACGACCAGGGTCCGCCGGGTCGCCCGGCGCGGGTCGGCCGCGCCGGACAGGTGGCTGCCCGCCTCCCAGCCCGCGAACGCGAAGAACAGCACGGTCGCGGCCGTGCCGACGGCGAGCCAGCCGTGCGGCGCGAAGGGCGTGAAGTCGGCGGTGGTGACGTGCGGCAGGCGGAACGCGATCGCGGTCGCCACCAGGGCCGTGAGCAGGCCGACCAGCAGCACCTGGGCGGTGGCCGAGACGTGGAACCCGGCGTGGTTCGCGAGGAACGCGGCGGCGAGGATGAGCGTCCCCCACAACAACGGGTGCCCGCCCGCCGCGTGCGCCACGTACTGCCCGCCGACGAGCGCGCCACCCAAGACCCCGACCGGCACGCCCACGGCGTAGAACCACCAGGCGACGGTGTTCTGCGCCCGAGGACCGAAGGCGTGCCCCACGAACCCGGCCACACCGTGTCCGCCGGGGTAGCGGGTGCCCAGTTCGGCGAACGACATCGCCACCGGGACGCTCAGCACCAGCAACAACACCCAGGCCGGCAACGACGCCGGGCCGGCGGCTCTGTTCGCCAGCGCGGGCAGCACCAACACCCCCGGCCCCAGCACCGCGCCGAGGTACATCGCGGTCAGCCTCATGACATCAACGGCAGCTTGCGGGTCAGCTTCGTGACCACGTCCCGCGGCCCGTGCAGCGCGACCGCCACGAACTCCGGGTCGTGCGCGCGGGCGAGGTCTTCGAGGTAGGCGTCGTAGGCGCGGGCGCGGCGGGCGACCTCGGTGAACCCGATCGCGGTGACCCCGGCGGCGGCGTGCAGGTCCTTGATCGTGGCGGCGTCGGCGGTGAGGACGGGGACCGGGTGGTCGGTGATGCCGAGGTGGGTGGCGCCGTCGGCGTCCTTGCCGTCGTCGCCGAGGGTGTCGGGCAGGCGCGCGCCGAGGCTCAGCCCGAGGACGACGGCGGCGTTGGCGGCGAGGTTGGGCGGCAGGTCGGCGCGCAGGACGAGGACGATCCTGGTGGACAGCACAGCGCGTTTCCATTCATTCGATCGGTGGAATGCGCCCGAAGTTAGCCACCCGGTGCCCACTCAGGGTTGTCTGCCGAACCCTATTCGGTGGGACGTGCGATGATCCACCAGTGGACGAACTTGATTCGGCGATCATCCGCCATCTCCAGACAGATGCCCGGCTGACCAACCGGGAACTGGCCAGACGACTGGGCGTGGCCCCGTCCACCGCCCTCGAACGCGTCCGGCTGCTGCGCGAGCGCGGCGTGATCAAGGGCTACCACGCCGACATCGACCTGACCGCCCTGAACCGCCCGGTGGAGGCCTTCGTTGCCTGCCGCATCCGCCCGTTGAGCCGCGCGGTGATCGACAACTTCAAGGCGGCCCTGACCGCGCTGCCGGAGGTGCTGGCGACCTACGTCTGCGCGGGCGACGACGACTTCCTCATCCACGTCGCCGTCCAGGACCTGGAACACCTGCACGAGTTCCTCATCGACCGGCTCAGCGAACGCCGTGAGGTCCTGAGCTTCCGCAGCTCGGTGATCTTCGAAAGCACCCGCAACGCCGTCCTGACCGAACTGCCGCGCTGACAGCGCAACCACTGCGGCTGAACGGGTGAAGCGGGATCGGGGTCGTAACGAACCTTCGGTCGACGCCGAACTACGCCATGTTTCCGATCAGCCGTACGTGCAGCGAGGTGACCGATGTCGTCCGAGGAGAACTGGCACGCCGCGAGGCTGATCCCCACATCGGGCATCAACGGCGCGGAGGAACAGGAACGCCGGGCGACCTCGGCACTGCTGGCCGTCATGTCCTCCGTCCGTGAATTCGGGCGGGCGCTCACCCAGCCCTTCGGCGCGCCGGCGGCCACCGTGCGGACCTTCATCGAAGTGCCGTTCGAACTCGACGGCCGCAAGTTCATCCCGGACGGCCTCATCCGGGTCACCCGCGGCCAGCGGACCTGGACCGCGCTGGTGGAGGTCAAGACGGGCACGAACGAGTTGCAGCGCGAGCAGCTGGAGAACTACCTCGACGTGGCGCGCGACCAGGGGTTCGACGCGCTGATCACGATCTCCAACGAGATCCCCCCATTACCGGACCAACACCCGACCCCGGTCGACCGCCGCAAGGTCAAGAAGGTCGCGCTGCACCACCTGCCCTGGACGCAGGTGCTCTGCGAAGCGGTGATGCAGAAGGAGCACCGGGGCGTCGCCGACCCCGACCAGGCGTGGGTGCTGGGCGAGCTGATCCGGTACCTGGAACACCCGAGGTCGGGGGCGATGGCCTTCGAGGACATGGGGCAGTCCTGGGTGCCGCTCCGCGAGGCGATCCAGGCCGGCACGCTGCGCGCCACCGACAAGGTCGCGCCCGAGGTGGCCCTGCGGTTCGACGCGTTGATCAGGTTCGCCTGCCTGCAACTCGGGCGCAAGCTGGGCACCGAGGTGACGCCCGCCCTGCCGCGCCGGGAGGTGGCCGACCCGCAGGCCCGCGTGACCAAGCAGGTCGCCCAACTGGTCGCCGAGGGCAGGTTGAGCGCGGGCATCCAGATCCCCGGCACCGTGGGCACCCTCCACGTCACCGCCGACCTGCGCGCCGGCCAGGTGATCTGCTCCGTCGACGTCGACGGACCCCGGGAAGGGCGTTCCACCACACGGGTCAACTGGCTGGTGCGCCAGTTGAAGGACGCACCGGAAACGCTTCGGCTGGAAGCCTTCGCACTGCACGCGCGGGGCGCGGGCGCTTCGGAGCTGCTGCGCACCGTGCGGGCGAATCCGGGTGTTCTCGTGGTCGACCCGGCTCGGGAGATCCGCGGTTTCCGCGTGGCGCACTCGATTCCGGCCGGCACCAAGCGCGGCACCGGTCGGAACTCGTTCATCGACTCGGTGCTCGGCGCCGTGATGGGGTTCTACGAGGACGTCATGCAGAACCTGAAGTCGTGGGCCGCGGTGCCGCCGCGCATCCGGTCCGAGGAGTCGTTCACGCCGCCGGCCGACGTGCCCGCCGCGCTCGTGTCCTCCGCGCCGTCGTCGCAGGACGGCGCGGAGACCGCGGCCCCGGCACGTGACGAGGTGTCCGCGGACTCCGCCTGACCGCTACCGCCAGGACGGCAGCCAGCGCTGGGCCTCCCACATCTCCGGTGTTATCGGGATGCCGTTCAAGATCGGCCACAGCCACACGAAGTTCGCCACGACCAGACCCACGTACAGGGCCACGGTCAGCAGGCCCGTGCCGCGGCGTTCCTGGCCGGAGTTCGCCGCGCCCAGGATCTCGCCCAGCGCCAGCGCGATGCCGAGCACCAGGAACGGCGCCATCGGGGTCACGTAGAAGAAGTACATCTGCCGGTCCACGTTGATGAACCACGGCAGGAAGCCCGCGCCGTACCCGACCAGCACCGCCGCGTAACGCCAGTCCAGCTTCGCGATCGACTTCCACATCGCCCACGCCAGCACCGGGAACGCCAGCCACCACATCGCGGGCGTGCCGATGAGCATGATCGCGCCCACGCACGACGCCGCGCCGCAGCCGGTGACGGCGCCCTCGTAGTAGTAGAGCATCGGGCGCAGGCCCATCGGCCACGTCCACGGCTTCGACTCCCACGGGTGCCGGTTGGTGTCCGACGTGACCAGCTTGGTGTGGAACTCCAGCACGTTGCTGCTGTAGTACCAGAGCGCGCGCAGCGGGTCCGGGACCCACGAGTCGTCCGGCAGCTTGGCGCCCACCACGTGCCGGTCGATGGCGGTCTCGCTGGCGAACCACGCCCACCACGTGGCCAGGTAGGCCAGGATCGGGATGACCAGCAGCCCGAACAGCGACGGCAGCAGGTCGCGCACGATCGTGCCCACCCACGGCCGCTCCACGCCCGCCGACCGCCGGGCCAGCGCGCTCCACAGCACGGACAGCACGCCGAAGAACGCGATGTACCACAGGCCGGACCACTTCACGCCGCACGCGAGCCCCAGCGCCACACCCGCGCCGAACCGCCACCACCGGAAGCCCAGCGCCGGTCCGAGCACCGACTGGGTCGCCCAGCCCTCCCGCACGGCCACCGCCAGCCGCGACCGCACCTGGTCACGGTCGGCCACCAGGCACGCGAACGCCACCACGACGAAGAACGCCAGGAAGATGTCCAGCATCCCCATCCGGGACTGGACGTGGCTGACGCCGTCCGCGATGAGCAGCACACCGGCGATCGCGCCGATCAGGTCCGACCGCGACATGCGCCGCGCGATCCGCACCACCAGCAGGATGGTCAACGTCCCGACCACGGCCGAGGCGAATCGCCAGCCCACGCCGTCGTAGCCGAACAGCCACTCGCCGATCGCGATGAGCTGCTTGCCCAGCGGCGGGTGGACGATCAGCTCGTAGCCGGGGTTGTCCTCGTACCCGTGGTTGCGCCACACCTGCGCGCCCTGCGGCACGTAGTGCTTCTCGTCGAAGATCGGGGTGCCCTTGTCGGTCGGGAACCCGAGGTTCCAGAACCGCACCACACCGCCGAGCAGGGCGACGGCCAGCGTGACCAGCCACCCGCGCAGGGGGCTGCTCAGCGGTCCCGGTTCGAGCTGCTGCGCCCGCGTCGCGCGGTCGTTGCCCGGTGGGGGGCTGGTCGGGGGCACGTCCCCGACGTCGACCACGTCGTCTGCGGACTGCGGTGCGATCAGGCTCACGGGGCCGATCGTAGGGTGAACGGTGTGAGACCTGTATCCGGATCAGGCCGTTTGGTGCTCGCCGCTACTCCGCTCGGCGACGTCCGAGACGCCTCGCCGCGTCTGGTCGACGCCCTGGCGACGGCGGACGTGGTGGCGGCCGAGGACACCCGCCGCCTGCGCTCGCTGGCGTCGGCGCTCGACGTCGAGGTCGGCGGGCGGGTGGTGAGCTTCTACGACCAGGTGGAGACCAGCCGCCTGCCGGGCCTGCTGGAGGCGCTGCACGCGGGCCAGACGGTGCTGCTGGTCACCGACGCCGGGATGCCCAGCGTGTCCGACCCGGGCTACCGCCTGGTCGCGGCGTGCGTGGAGGAGGGGCTGGTGGTGACGTGCCTGCCGGGTCCTTCGGCGGTGACCACGGCCCTGGCCGTCTCGGGCCTCCCGTCGGACCGGTTCTGCTTCGAGGGCTTCCCGCCGCGCAAGCAGGGGGAGCGGCTGCGCTGGTTCGCCGCCTTGGCTTCGGAACCGCGCACGTGCGTGTTCTTCGAATCACCCCATCGGCTGGCAGCCACTCTGGCGGACGCGGCTTCGGTGCTCGGGGAGGACCGGCGTGCGGCGGTGTGCCGGGAGCTGACGAAGACGTATGAGGAGGTCAAGCGCGGCGGGCTGGGGGAGCTGGCCGCGTGGGCGGCGGAGGGCGTGAAGGGCGAGATCACGGTGGTCTTGGGGCCGGCTGCCCCGACCGAGGGTCCCTCGATGGAGTCGTTGATCGCCGAGGTGAAGCAGCGGGTCGCGGACGGTGAGCGGCTGAAGGCGGCGGCGGCCGAGGTGGCGCAGGCGGCGGGCGTGAGCAAGAAGGCCCTGTACGACGCCGTGGTCAGCGGCGGCTGACCGGCTCGTCCACCTCGGGCGACCACGCGTCGCCGTCCAGCTCGGCGGAGGCCAGGTCACGGGCAGCGGCCACGTTGGCCGCGAACTCGTCGTCGACCTCGGCCTTGCCGGCCCACCTCTCGAACAGCTCCCGCACCGCGCTCCCGTTCACGCGTCCATGATCGCCCAGCGCGGACGCCGGTTGGCGGCAGCTGCCAACGGCGAGCCGCGCGAAACCGGGTGGCGGCACCTCCGTAGGCTTGGACCATGAGTGCCTCCGTGTTGACCGCGGTGGCGTGGCCGTACGCCAACGGGCCCCGCCACATCGGTCACGTATCAGGGTTCGGTGTCCCCTCCGACGTGTTCTCGCGGTACATGAGGATGTCGGGGCACCGGGTGCTGATGGTGTCCGGCACGGACGAGCACGGCACCCCCATCTCCGTCCAGGCGGAGAAGGAGGGGCTCACCGAGCGCGAGCTGGCCGACAAGTACAACCGGGTCATCGCCGAGGACCTGCACGGGCTGGGCCTGTCCTACGACCTGTTCACCCGCACCACCACCGGCAACCACTACAAGGTGGTGCAGGACCTCTTCCTCGCCCTCTGGAACAACGGCTACGTCGTCCCCAAGACCGAGATGGGCGCGATCAGCCCGTCCACCGGCCGCACCCTGCCCGACCGCTACATCGAGGGCACCTGCCCGATCTGCGGGTACGACGGCGCGCGCGGCGACCAGTGCGACAACTGCGGCAACCAGCTCGACCCGATCGACCTGAAGAACCCGCGCAGCCGGATCAACGGCGAGACGCCGAAGTTCGTCGAGACCGAGCACCTGTTCCTGGACCTGCCGCAGTTCATCGACGCGCTCGGCGGCTGGCTCCAGACCCGCACCGAGTGGCGGCCGAACGTGCTCAAGTTCAGCCAGAACCTGATCAAGGATCTCCGCCCGCGCGCGATCACCCGCGACCTCGACTGGGGTGTGCCGATCCCGCTCGACGGGTGGCGCGACCAGCCGCTCAAGCGGTTCTACGTGTGGTTCGACGCGGTGATCGGGTACTTGAGCGCGTCCGTCGAGTGGGCCCGCCGCAGCGGGAACGACGACGCCTGGAAGGAGTTCTGGACCGGCGACGCCCAGGGCTACTACTTCATGGGCAAGGACAACATCGTCTTCCACTCCCTCATCTGGCCCTCCCTCCTGCTCGGCCAGAACGGCCAAGGCGCCAAGGGCGGGCAACCGGGGGTGTTCGGCGAGCTGAACCTGCCCACCGAGGTCGTGTCCAGCGAGTTCCTCACCATGAGCGGCTCGAAGTTCTCCACCTCGCGCGGCACCGTCATCTACGTGACGGACTTCCTGCGCGAGTTCGGCCCGGACGCGCTGCGCTACTTCATCTCCGTGGCAGGCCCCGAGAACCAGGACACCGACTTCACCTGGGACGAGTTCGTCCGCCGCACCAACTTCGAGCTGGCCAACGAGTGGGGCAACCTGGTCAACCGGTCGATCTCGATGGCGCACAAGAACGTCGGCGCCATCCCGACCCCGGGCGCCCGCACCGACGCCGACCACGACCTGCTGAACCTCTCGAAGCAAGCCTTCGACGTCGTGGGCGGCAACCTGCGCCGGTCGCGGTTCAAGCAGGCGGCCACCGAGGCGATGAAGGTCGTCGGCGCGGCCAACCGCTACCTGTCCGACCAGGAGCCGTGGAAGCTCAAGGACGACCCGGCCCGCCGGGACACCGTCCTGCACACCGCGCTCCAGGTCGTCCAGGACGCGAACGCGCTGCTCACGCCGTTCCTGCCGCACTCGGCGCAGAAGGTGCACGAGGCGCTGGGCGGCACCGGCGTGTGGGCGGCGCAGCCGTCGATCAACGAGGTCACCGACCTGGACGTGCCCGACCGCAAGTACCCGGTGCTGACCGGTGACTACGCGGGCGAGCAGGCCAAGTGGGAGTCCACGCCGATCGAGGCGGGCCGCCCGCTGGCCAAGCCCGCGCCGCTGTTCGCCAAGCTCGCGCCGGAGTTGGCGGAGACCGGCCCGGAGTGGGCCCCCATCGTCACGTCGTGACACCGCGCAAGGGCGAGCGGCCACCGGTCCCGGAAGCGCTTCCGGCGCCGGTGGTCGACGCCCACACCCACCTCGACGCCTGCGGGGCGGAAACACCCGAGCAGGTACGGGAAATGCTCGACCGGGCGAACGCCGCCGGTGTCGACCGGGTGATCACGGTCGGGGACACCGTTGAGTCCGCCCGCTGGGCCGCCCAGGCCGCCACGTGGGACGACCGGGTCTTCGCCGCCGTCGCCCTGCACCCGACCCGGACGTCGGAGTTCACCGACGCCGACCGGTCCGCACTGGAGCGACTGGCCGCCCAACCCCGCGTCGTCGCGGTTGGCGAGACCGGGTTGGACTACTACTGGGACTACGCCCCGCCGGCCGCCCAGCACGACGCTTTCCGTTGGCACATCGAGCTTTCCAAGCGCGTCGACAAGCCGCTGATGATCCACGACCGGGACGCGCACGACGACATCCTGAAGATCTTGGACGAAGAGGGTGCGCCGTCCACTGTGGTCTTCCACTGCTTCTCCGGCGACCTGGCCTTCGCGCGGTCCTGTGTGGAGCGCGGGTTCGTGCTGTCGTTCGCCGGCACGGTGACCTTCAAAAACGCCCACGCCCTGCGGGAAGCCGCGCGGTGGGTCCCGGTGGACCACATGCTCGTCGAGACAGACGCGCCGTTCCTGACGCCACATCCCTTCAGGGGACGCCCGAACGAGCCCTTCTGCGCCAACTACACCCTCCGTGACATTGCGACACTGCGTGATCAAGATCCAGCCGACCTTGCGTCAACTGTCACCCGGAACGCCGAGCGCGTCTTCAATCTCCGTGACTTGGTGCAGTCGTAGTAGTGCTTACGACGATCGGCGGACCTGCTTGCTCCCCTGACGGGGTGAGCGAACTCACAACACCGATCGGGGTGTTTGCACAACCCCGGCGCACCCGTTACGGTCCCGTGACCGTGCCCCACGTTTGAAGTCCGGTGGGGCGCACCCGCAGTCGGGGCGGGTCTACGTAGCCAGAAGCGAGAAGTCGACACGCACGGGAGTTGCCGGAGATCACTAGCTGACCGCCGACACCGAACGTGCGCGGAGCACGGCTTCGCGCCTTCAGGAGGTATGGAACCCCGTGAACTCGTTCAACGAGGACACCGACTGGTTTACGCCCGTGAAATCGACCAGCGTCGATGTCCTGGACAGACCCGAGTCGGACTGGTCCGACTGGGAGACCACCGTCTTCAGCATCACGCCGGACGACGTCCTGGAGGTCCTCGGACCCGACGCGGACGAACTGCTGGCCACCGCGAACGTCGACGTCGACGAGCTGATCAAGCTCATCAACGCCGAGACCACGCTCCTCCCCCCGATCATCATCCCGGACGAGGTCTCCCAGGACCGCGTCGCCGGCGGCCTGGCGCTCGAGCAGCCCAGCGCACCGCCCGCCGCCCTGGTCGAAGCCGCCGGGAAGTGGAAGCGCCGCTTCCTCAAGGCCGCCGTCGCCACCGTCCTGGTGGGCATCTCCGGCGGCGGCGCCACCGCCATCGCGATGGACAAGGCCGTCACCGTCGACGTCGACGGCGAGGCCAAGACGGTCCACACCTACGAGTCCACGGTCGGCGAGATCCTCGCCGACGAGGGCATCACGATCGGCGAGCACGACGCGCTCAGCCCGTCCCCCCAGGCGAAGGTCTCCGACGGCGGCAAGATCTCGTTGGACCGCGGTCGCCTGGTCAAGCTCACCGTCGACGGTGAGCAGCGCGAGGGCTGGGTCCGCTCCGTCACCGTCGACGAGGCCCTGGACCAGCTGAAGGTCAACGACGAGGGCGCGTGGCTCTCGCACGACCGCGGCATGGACGTCCCGCTGTCCGGCTTGTCGTTGGAGGTCAAGAGCCTCAAGACGATCACGCTGTACGACGGCGGCAACCAGCCGCAGCAGATCCAGACCACCGCCGTGACGGTGGACGAGCTGATCAAGTCCCAGAACCTCACGCTCGGCCCGGACGACAAGTTGGAGACCGCGGGCGACCTGCGGATCACCAACGGCGCCGAGGTCCACATCTCGCGCACCGGCGTGTCGGTGATCAACGCGACGGAGGCCATCGCGCCGCCCGTCGAGGAGGTCCCGGACGACACGATGATGAAGGGCCAGAAGGAAGTCCTGGACCCGGGCGAGGCCGGCGAGCAGATCGTCACCTACCGCGTGACGATCAAGAACGGCCAGGAGACCAACCGCGAGAAGCTGGGCGCGAAGGTCACCAAGGAGGCCAAGCCGAAGAAGGTCAAGGTCGGCACCAAGCTCCCGCCGGACGGCGAGATCTGGGACCGGCTGGCCTACTGCGAGGCGACCGGCAACTGGGCCATCAACACCGGCAACGGCTACTACGGCGGCCTCCAGTTCAACAAGGGCACGTGGGACGCGTACGGCGGCGAGCAGTACGCCGAGTACCCCCACCAGGCCACCCGCGAGCAGCAGATCGCCATCGCCACGAAGCTCCGCGACGCCCGCGGCGGCTACTCCGCATGGCCCCACTGCCAGCAGAAGCTGGGCCTGCCGTAACACGGCCGCGACTCCGTCGCGGCGGCGAGGCCGCCTGAAAGTCGGCCCATCGCGTGGGTTTTCCCGACGATCGGAAAAGCTGACCGTCGGGAAAACCCACGCGACAGGCCGACGCGGCCTCGCGGGCGCGGCTGGGGGAGAATCACCGAGTGACTGAAGCTTCATCGCCGGCCGGGCCGGGGGGCAGTGCGCTCCTCGGCCCGGCCGACGTTCGTCGGCTGGCCGCCGAGCTGGACATCCGCCCCACCAAGAAGCTGGGGCAGAACTTCGTGCACGACCCCAACACCGTGCGCAAGATCGTGGCGTCCGCCGACCTGAAGCCCGACGACGTGGTCCTGGAGGTCGGCCCCGGCCTGGGCTCCCTGACGCTGGCCCTGCTGTCCTCCTGCCGCGCCACGGTGGCCGTCGAGATCGACCCCGTCCTGGCCGCACGCCTGCCCAAGACGGCCGCTGAGCGCGCTCCTGGGCTGGTCGACAGGCTCACCGTGATCGAGGCCGACGCGATGCGCGTCACGGCCGACCAGTTCCCCGAAGAACCCACGGCCCTGGTCGCGAACCTCCCTTACAACGTGGCGGTCCCCGTAGTACTGCACCTCCTGGCCGAACTGCCGACGCTGCGCACCGGCCTGGTGATGGTCCAGTCGGAGGTCGCCGACCGCATGGCGGCGGGTCCGGGGAGCAAGGTCTACGGCGTTCCGAGCGTGAAACTGGCCTGGTACGCCGACGCCCGCCGCGCCGGGCCGGTGTCGCGCCAGGTGTTCTGGCCGGTGCCGAACGTGGACTCCGCGCTGGTCGCGTTCGAGCGCCACGCCCCGCTGTCCACGGTGGACCGGAAGGTCCTGTTCTCGTTGGTGGACGCGGCTTTCGCGCAGCGGCGCAAGGTCCTGCGCGGCGCCCTCGCCGGGTGGGCCGGGTCGGCCGCGAAGGCCGAGCAGTTGCTCCTCCGAGCGGGTGTCGATCCCGGCGCGCGCGGCGAACAACTGGACGTCGGAGAGTTCGTCCGGATAGCCGAAGCTGCCTCATCAAACTAGCCGGTGATCTTTCGGCCGAAAGTGTGATTTGACGAACGATCCGCGTCCGGGCTTGCGTTGAAGCAGGTCCGTCGGGTGTACTCGTGCTGCCATCCCGAGCGGCCGAGAGACCTGGCTCTAAGACGCCGCAGCAACCACCTCCCATGAGGCAGGTGCTTCAGCCAGGATCGATGGAGGATCACGTGCCCAGGATGCGAATGCTCACTCGACGGCGAGTCGTCGACCACGGCCGCCGCTCGGTATCGGCCTGTCGCAGCCACTAGAAGCCCTGGCGCCTTCTCAAGTCCTCGCCGCCCTTCGCGCGTGCTTTCCGCGCGGGGCATCTACCTGAGCTGAGTCCCCGGACGCGCACGCCACGTGCGTGCGCTGCCGCGTGCAGTCGTGGAGCGAAAACGTGATCACTGTCGAGAACCTCACCAAGACCTTTCCCGGGAGTACCGGTCAGGTTCGCGCGCTGGACGGCGTGAACCTGGACGTCGCCGCGGGCACCGTCCTCGGCGTCGTCGGCCCCAGCGGGGCGGGCAAGTCGACGCTGGCCCGGTGCGTCGCGCTGCTCGAGCGCCCCGACAGCGGCGCGATCCGCGTCGACGGCACCGACCTGGTGTCCCTCGGCGGCACCGCGCTGCGCAACGCCCGCCGCCAGATCGGCGTTGTGCCGCAAGGGGATTCGCTGCTGCGCCAGCGCACCGCCGCGGGCAACGTGGCGCTGCCGCTGGAGTCCGCGGGCCTGCCCGGTCCGCAGCGCCGCACCCGCGTCGCCGAACTGCTCGACCTGGTCGGCCTGACCGACAAGGCCGGCTCCTACCCCGACCAGCTCTCCGGCGGCCAGCGCCAGCGCATCGCCGTCGCCCGCGCCCTGGCGGCCAGCCCGTCGGTGCTGCTGGCCGACGAGCCGACGTCCGCCCTGGACCCCGAGACCACCGGTTCCGTGCTGACCGTGCTGGACCGGGCGCGGGCCGAGCTGGGCGTGACGGTGCTCGTGGTCACCCACGACATGGGCGTGGTCCGCAAGATCTGCGACGACGTCGCGGTGCTGGAGGACGGCCGCGTGGTGGAGCACGGCAAGGTGCTCGACCTCATCGCCGACGCCGGTTCCCGCACGGCCTCGTCGCTGCTGCCCGCCGTCGACCAGAACCCGGCCGCCGAGAAGGCCTACGACCGCGTCGCGGACGTGGTGCTGGTCGGCTTCGCCGCGGTCGGCGCGCTGCTGCCGGAGGCCACCACCCGGTTCGGCGTCGAGCTGAACCTGCTGGGCGGCGGCCTGACCCGGCTCGGCGAAACCCCGGTCGCGCGCTTCCGCGTCGGCCTGAACGGAGAACGCGCCGACTCGGCGCTCGAATTCATCGCGGACGCGGGTGGGGCAGTGCGGCGGACCCTGACCGGTCCGCAGGGAGTAGCTGCGTGAGGTCCGCAACACCCTGGCCCACCGTGTTCGACGGTGTCCTGGTCGCCACCGGGCAGACGTTGTACATGGTGGCCGTCTCCACCCTGATCGCTGTGCTGCTCGGCATTCCCGTCGGCATCTGGCTGCAACTCACCGCTCCCGGTGGGTTGCGGCCGAAGCCGGTGGTGCACAACCTGCTCGGTTTCGTCGTGGACCTGGGGCGGTCGATGCCGTTCCTGGTCCTGCTGATCCTGCTGATGTCGTTCACCCGGTTGTTGCTGGGCAACACCATCGGGCCGACGGCGGCGATCGTCCCGCTCGCGGTGGGCGCGATCCCGTTCGTCGGCCGGCTGGTGCAGAACGTGCTGGCGGAAGTCCACTTCTCGGTGGTGGAGGCCGCGGTGACCACCGGCGCCTCCACCTTCAAGATCGTCCGCTCGGTCCTGATGCGCGAGTCGCTGCCCGCGATGATCAACGCCATCGGGGTCACCGCCATCGCCATCCTGGGCTACTCCGCGCTGGCCGGCGTGGTGGGCGGCGGCGGCCTCGGCGACGTGGCCGTCCGCATGGGCTACCAGCGCTTCGACGACCGCTACCTCTGGAGCACGGTGGCGGTCCTCGCGGTCATCGCCACGCTCATCCAGGTGATCTCCAACCGCGTCGCGCGGGCCGTGGACCGGCGCCGGCACGCGTCCTCCGTCTGAAACCCGGACCACCCGAGCCGGGTTCGAACCACCCGACCCCGAAGGAAAACCCCCTGATGCGTATTCGTGCTGCCCTCGTCGCCGTGCTGCTGACCGCGGTGGGCTGCGGAAGCGGCCAGACCGGCGGCGCCGCCTCGGACCCGAACGCGGCGCTCAAGGTGGGCGTGAGCCCCGTCCCGCACGCCCAGGTGCTGCGCTACGTCGCCGACAACCTGGCCAAGGACAAGGGCCTGAAGATCGAGGTCGTCGAGTTCACCGACTACGTCCAGCCCAACACCGCCCTGGTGGACGGGTCGCTGGACGCCAACTACTTCCAGACCGTGCCCTACCTGGAGACCTTCAAGTCCGAGAGCGGCGCGAAGCTGGAGTGGATCGGCCCGGTCCACATCGAGCCGCTCGGCGTGTACTCCAAGAAGCACAAGAAGCTGTCCGACCTGCCCAGCGGCGCCCGGGTCGCGGTCGCGAACGACGCCACCAACGAGGCCCGCGGCCTGAGGCTGCTCCAGGACAACGGCCTGATCAAGATCAAGGCCGGCGCGGAGAAGACCGCGACCATCAGGGACATCGCCGAGAACCCCAAGAACCTGGAGTTCGTCGAGCTGGAGGCGGCCCAGCTGCCCCGGTCCCTGGAGGACACCGACGCCTCCGTGGTGAACGGCAACTACGCGATCGACGCCGGCCTGAAGCCCGCGAACGACGCCTTGGCGCTGGAGAAGGCCGAGGGCAACCCGAACGCGAACGGCCTGGTCACGCGAGTCGAGCTGAAGGACGACAAGCGGATCAAGGACCTGCTGGAGCTCCTCCAGTCGCAGCAGGTGAAGGACTACATCAAGCAGACGTTCTCGGGTTCGGTCCTGGCGGTCTGACCCGGCCTCCCAAGCCTGCGCGCTCCCGGCTCCGGCCGGGGGCGCGCAGTGCTGTGCGGGTCGGACCCGGCGTGAGGGGCCGGCGCGGCCGGTGAACGGCACCCCGTCGATCATCGGCGACAACCCGTAGGCTTCTTGTGTGCTCGCCGTCGTTCCGCCACCGGTCACCGTCCGCGTCCCGGCCAAGGTCAACCTGCACCTGGCCGTCGGGGAGACGCGCGCGGACGGCTACCACGACCTGGTCACCATCTTCCAGGCGCTGTCCCTGACCGACGAGGTGACGGTCGCGGTCACCGACGACCCCGGGGTCGAGGTGCACGGGGAGGGCGCGGACGTCGTGCCCACCGGGCCGTCCAACCTGGCCTGGAAGGCCGTCCGCGCGCTGGCCGCCCACGTCGGCAAGGACGTGGAGGACCCGAAGGTCCGGGTGGTGATCCGCAAGTCCATCCCGGTCGCCGGCGGCATGGCCGGCGGCAGCGCCGACGCCGCCGCCACGCTGGTCGGGCTGGCCGCGCTGTGGCGGCTGGAGATCGGGCGCGACGAGCTGGCGGGCCTCGCCGCCAAGATCGGCGCGGACGTCCCGTTCGCCCTCTACGGCGGCACCGCGCTGGGCACCGACCGGGGCGACCAGATCGTCCCCGTGCTGGCCCGGCACACGTTCCACTGGGTGCTCGCGTTCGACCGGCGCGGCCTGTCCACGCCCGAGGTGTTCGGCGAGCTGGACCGGCTGCGCGCCGACGGCGACCCGCCCCGCGTGGGGCCCGCCGAGGCCGTGCTGGAGGGCCTGGCGTCGGGCGACCCGCGGCAGCTCGCGCTGCTGCTGGGCAACGACCTCCAGGCCGCCGCCGTGTCCCTGCGCCCCAACCTGCGCCGCACGCTGCGCGCCGGGGTCGACGCGGGCGCGCTGGCGGGCATGGTGTCCGGCTCGGGGCCGACGTGCGCGTTCCTGTGCACGGACGGCGACTCGGCGGTCCGCGTCGCGGCCGAGCTGGCCGGCGCCGGGGTGTGCCGGACGGTGCGGGTCGCCCAGGGGCCGGTGCACGGTGCGCGGGTCGTCGGGGTCGAGGAGGCTCCGCGGCCGACGCCGCCCGAGGTGCACGCGTGACCCGCCCGACCCCGCCCGTGAGCTTCGAGCACGTGACTAGCTGAAGGTTGTGTTGATGGCCAACTTGGTCAACTTGGAGACGGTCTCCAAGTCGTTCGGTGTGCGCCCGTTGCTGGACTCCGTCTCCCTCGGGGTCGGTGAGGGCGACCGGATCGGGGTCGTGGGCCTCAACGGCGGCGGCAAGACGACCCTGCTGGAGGTCCTCGCGGGTCTCGCCGAACCGGACGACGGGCGCGTCAGCCGACAGCGTGACGTCCGGATGGCGGTGGTCACCCAGCGCACCGAACTGGCGCCGGACTCGACGGTCCGCAACGCCGTGATCGACCCGTTGGGGTTCGACGCCGAACACGAGTGGGCGGCGGACGCGCGGGTGCGCAACATCCTGGACGGGCTGGGCATCACCGCGCTCGGGCTGGACTCGGTCGTGGGCACCATGTCCGGTGGCGAGCGGCGCCGGGTCGCGCTCGCGGCGGCGCTGGTGCAGGAGCTGGACCTGGTCGTGCTGGACGAGCCGACCAACCACCTCGACGTCGAGGGCGTCCGCTGGCTGGCCGACCACCTGCTGGCCCGCCGGACCGCGCTGGTGGTCGTGACCCACGACCGGTGGTTCCTGGACACCGTGTGCACGCGCACGTGGGAGGTCGTCGGCGGGCGCGTCGAGCAGTACGAGGGCGGCTACGCGGACTGGATCTTCGCCCGCGCCGAGCGCGCCCGGCTCGCCGACGCCATCGAGGAGAAGCGCCGCAACCTGGCCCGCAAGGAGCTGGCGTGGCTGCGCCGCGGCGCGCCCGCGCGGACCTCCAAGCCGCGGTACCGGATCGAGGCCGCCGAGGCGCTGATCTCGGACGTGCCGCCGCCGCGCGACTCGGTCGAGCTGCTTGCCTTCGCCAAGCGGCGGCTGGGCCGGACGGTGCTGGAGCTGGAGGACGCGACCCTGACCGTCGGCGACCGGACGCTGGTGCGGGACCTGACCTGGCGGGTCGGCCCGGGTGACCGGGTCGGCATCGTGGGCGTGAACGGGTCCGGCAAGACGACGTTGCTGCGGGCGCTGGCCGGCGAGCGCGAGCTGGACGCCGGCAAGCGCGTGCAGGGGCAGACCGTGAAGCTCGCGCACCTCTCGCAGGAGCTGCACGACCTGGACGGGTCGATGCGGGTCCTGGAGGCCGTGGAGGAGATCGCGCGGCGGGTCGTGCTGGGCAAGCAGGAGATGTCCGCGTCCCAGCTGGCCGAGCGGTTCGGGTTCTCGTCGCAGCGGCAGTGGACGCCGGTCGGCGACCTGTCCGGCGGCGAGCGGCGGCGGTTGCAGCTGTGCCGGCTGCTGATGGCCGAGCCGAACGTGCTGCTGCTCGACGAGCCGACCAACGACCTGGACATCGACACGTTGCAGCAGCTGGAGGACCTGCTGGACTCGTGGCCCGGGACGCTGGTGGTGATCTCGCACGACCGGTACCTGGTGGAGCGGGTGTGCGACCAGGTCGTGGCGCTGTTCGGGGACGGGCGGCTGACCGACCTGCCGGGCGGGATCGAGGAGTACCTGCGCCGCCGGGACGCCCAGCAGGCCGTGGCCCCCGTCGCGGCGACCCCGGCCGCGAAGGCCCCGTCGTCGGCGGCCGACCAGCGCGCGGCCCGCAAGGAGCTGGCGCGGCTGGAGCGGCGGTTGGAGCAGCTGCACAAGAAGGAGGCGGAGCTGCACGCCAAGCTCGCCGAGGCGGCCACCGACCCCGAGCGGCTGATGGCGCTGGACGCCGAGCTCAAGAACGTGCTGGCCGAGGCCGAGGACGTCGAGGCCCAGTGGCTGGAGGCCGCCGAGACCGCCGAGGGCTGAGCCGACCGCCGCTCCCACCGCACGCGGGAGCGGCGCGGCCGGCCGCCGGCGGGACCGGTCAGCGGCGGGTGCGCAGGCGGGGCTTGTGGTCCATGTGGGACAGGCCCTTCCAGGCCAGGTTCACCAGGTGGGCCGCCACCTCGTCCTTCTTCGGCTTGCGGACCTCCAGCCACCACTGGCCGGTCAGCGCCACCATGCCCACCAGCGCCTGGCTGTAGAGGGCGGCCAGCTTGCGGTCGTAGCCCTGGCGGGAGAAGTGCAGGCCCAGGATCGACTCCACCTGGGAGGCGATGTCGTTCAGCAACGACGAGAAGGTGCCGGTCGAGGAGGCCACGGGGGAGTCGCGGACCAGGATGCGGAAGCCGTCCGTCGAGCCCTCGATGTAGTCCAGCAGCGCGCAGGCCGCCTGTTCGAGCAGTTCGCGCGGGTGGCCGCCGGACAGGGCGTTGACTATGTGGTCCATCAGGTACTGCATCTCGCGGTCGACCACGACCGCGTAGATGCCTTCCTTGCCGCCGAAGTGCTCGTAGACCACCGGTTTCGAGACGCCCGCCCGGTGGGCGATCTCCTCGATCGAGGTGACCTCGAAGCCCTTCTCGGCGAACAGCGCGCGGGCCACGTCCAGGAGCTGTTCGCGTCGTTCCTTGCCGGTCATGCGCACGCGCGGGACCGGGGTGTCGTCTGCTCGCCGTCGTCCCGCCACTCCGGTCACCCTAAACACCCGCCCCTCACCAAGTGGGCGAGGGGCGGGTGAACCATTCACTTCTTGACGCTGATCCGGGCCAGCCGCTGCTCGGTCGGCCAGCGCACGTCACGTGCCCAGCCGAACTTCTCGAACAGCCAGATGAGCCGGGCGGACGTGTCGATCTGACCGCGCTTCACGCCGTGGCGGGCGCAGGTCGGGTCGGCGTGGTGCAGGTTGTGCCACGACTCGCCGAAGGACAGGATCGCCAGCGCCCAGACGTTGGCGGAGCGGTCGCGGGCCGCGAAGGGGCGGTCGCCGACCATGTGGCAGATCGAGTTCACCGACCACGTGACGTGGTGCAGGAACGCCACGCGCACCAGGCCCGCCCAGAAGAACGCGGACAGCGCGCCGGCCCAGGACATGGTGATCAGACCGCCCAGGACCCCCGGCGCGAGCAGGCTGATCGTGGTCCACAGCCAGAAGAGCTTGTCGACCTTCACGAGGTCCTCGTCGGCCAGCAGGTCCGGCGCGAAGCGCTGCGCGTTGGTCTTGTCGCGCTCGAACAGCCAGCCCATGTGGGCGTGCCAGAAGCCCTTGGCCAGCGCGACCGGGCCGGAGCCGTACAGCCACGGCGAGTGCGGGTCGCCCTCGCGGTCGGAGAAGGCGTGGTGGCGGCGGTGGTCGGCGACCCAGACGATCACGGGACCCTGCAACGCCATGCTGCCCGCGATGGCCAGGCCGATCTTGAGCGCCCGGTTGGCCTTGAACGAGCCGTGCGTGAAGTACCGGTGGTAGCCGATGGTCACGCCGAGGCCGGACAGGTAGTAGAACGCCACGAACAGCGCGACGTCCACCCAGCCCAGCCCCCACCCCCAGGCGAACGGCACCGCCGCGATCAGGGCCAGGAACGGCACCACCACGAACACGTAGACGCCGAGTTGCTCCACGTGGCCGCGACGGCCCTCGATCATCGGCTTGGGGCCTTTGTCTTCCGGACCGGGCGGCGTTTGCCTGCTCTCCAGGGTGCTGGTCATACGTCTACCTCTTTGTTCGGGGGCACTGGTCACGGCTACCTACGGCACCGTAACTTACGGAAGCGTAAGTTAGGGCGGCCTCGTCCCGCCACACCCGGGCCGAAACTCACGGCGTGTTCTCAGGATCCCGGGCGTGTCGATCACGGCGGGCGCATCATTCGGTGATGGGGACACCGAACGTTCGCCGCAGACGTCGGTTGCGGATCGCAGTGCTCGTGGTCGTCGTGCTGTTCTTGCTGGTCAGCGGTGGCTTGATCGGCGTGGGCTGGTACTACAGCGGTCAGCTGCTGGAGCCCGCCCAAGCCCGTCCGGGCTATCCGGAGACGGTCACCGGAACGGGTGACGGGACCGTCTCGCTGGCGGAGTCGCGGGTGAGTGTGTTGCCGGGCACGTGGGGGCTCGTGTGGCCCGACGGCGCGGCCCGGGTGGGCGGGATCACGGACCGCTCGAACGGCACCGTCACCCGCGAGCTGGTGGGCGCCGCGCCGCCCGTCGGCGCGAAGGTGCGCTTGGAGACGGCCGTGTGGACCGGCGACCCCAAGGCCGCGCTCGGGCTGGAGTACCGGGACGTCGTCGTGCGCACGGAACTGGGCGACGCGCCGGCCTGGCTGGTGCCCGGCACGTCGTCGACGTGGGTGGTCGCGGTGCACGGTCGGGGCGGGTCGCGGACCGAGGCACTGCGGGTCGTTCCCGCGCTGCACGGGGTCGGGTTACCCGTTCTCGCCGTGACCTACCGGAACGACGCCGGCGCGCCCCCTTCGCCGGACGGGTTGTTCCACCTGGGTGACACCGAGTGGCGGGACGTCGAGGCGGCCGTCCGGTACGCGCTGGAGCACGGCGCGCGGGACGTGGTGCTCTACGGGTGGTCGATGGGCGGGGCGATCGTCGGGCAGTTCCTCGGGCGCTCCGCGGAGGCCGACGAGGTGGTCGCCGTGGTGCTGGACGCGCCCGTGACCAACTGGACCAGGACGCTGGAGTTGCAGTCGCGCAACCGCGGGGTGCCCACGCAGCTGGTGCCGGTGGCCGAGCTGGTGTCGGACTGGCGGGCCGACCTGGAGTTCGAGCGGTTCGACCTGGTCGAGCACCCGCCCGCGCACAAGCCCCGGACGCTGCTGTTCCACGGCGGCGCGGACGGCACGGTCCCGGTGTCGACGTCGCGGGACCTGGCGGCGGCCTCCCACCGGCTGGGGTGGCCGATGAGGTACGTCGAAGTGCCCGCCGCGGACCACACCTCGGCGTGGAACGTGGACCCCGCCGCGTACGAGCGGACCGTGACCGAGTTCGTGGGTTCACTCACCGGACCGTCCTGAACTGCGAAAACACGCAGGGTCATGATCGGGTTACCATGAGATTGCGGCCAGTTGAGTGGTCGTGCTGACCTACCGGGACCACTCGTGACAACATGTGTCCGCACGGGCGAGGGCTCCTCGCCCGATCCGCCATGGTGTAAAGGCAGCACCTCGGATTTTGGTTCCGATGGTCCAGGTTCGAATCCTGGTGGCGGAGCGAGAGCGGCCGAGCCGGGGCGTCCGGCCCGGTGACCCTGCGTCTGCATGGGGGTGTGAGTCGCTGCACGAGGAAGCGGTCGACGAGCAGGGCAACGTGGTGCCGGCGCTCCACGAGATGTCCGACGCGTGGCTGGTCGGCCGCGCGTCCGAGCTTGTCGCCGTGGCCCAGAGCAGCCACCTCTCCGACCAGTTGGAGGCGACCCACGAGGTCGACAAGCTCCTGGCCGAGGCGCAGGCCCGCGGTGAACCGCGGATCGTCGGCCAGCTGCTGCGCGCGGCGGCGGTCGTCCGGCTGGTCACGCCCGGACTCGTGGACATGTCCGACTCCATGCTGGACGAGCTGCTCGCCCACACCCGCCGGCACGGCCTGGTCGTGCTGGAGGCCGAGGCGCACGCGCTGCGCGGCAGGCGCTACCTGCTGGGCGGGTTCGAGGACAAGGCGCTGACCGAGGTCGCCAGCGGCCTGGCCATGCTGGACGAGGACCTCGCCCCGGACCCGATGCTGGACAAGCGCACCTGGGACCGGCTGATGGCCAGCGCCCTCCAGAGCACCGGCCTGGTGCTGACCCAGCTCGGCGTCTACGAGATGGCCGACCAGGTGCTGGCGCGGGCGCACAACGCGATCCGGGACAGCGCCGGGCCGCACCTGATCTACATCCACCTGATGAACCGCGCCCGGATGCTCATCGGCTGGGGCCTGCGGCTGGAGCGCGTGGACAACCACGAGGAGGCGGCGACCAAGTTCGCCACCGCGTCCGCGATCGCCGAGGCCGTCGAGGGACCGTTCCGCGAATCCCTGCACCCCGGCCGGCGGGACCGGTCGGCGGCCGAGCAGGTGCCGGTCATCGGCGCCGCGCACGCGCTGGCCAAGCCGGGACCCGAGCACATCGCGCCGCTGTGGCGGCTGCGCGAGCTGTCGATGTACGCCCGCGAGCTGATCATCGTGTCCATCGCGCTGTCCCGCTGCCTGGCGCTGGAGGAGCTGCCGCAGCAGGCGTTGCAGGTGCTGGCGGACGCGCGGACCCGGCTGGAGCACGACACGTCCGAGCCGACCCTGATGCTGTGCCTGGTGCGCGAGTACGCGCAGCTGTCCGGCCCGCACGGCGAGCACACGACGTCGGCCTTGCAGTTCTACGCCAACGCGCTGGAGGTGGAGCTGTGGCAGATGCAGGAGGCCCGCACCGCCACCCTGGTCACCCGGCGCGACCACGAGCGGCTGACCCGGGCGCACGGCGCGATCGCGCAGCAGGCCTTGCAGGACCCGCTGACGGGCCTGCCCAACCGGCGGGCGCTGGACGACCGGCTGGGCGCGCTGATCAGCGCGCAGACCCACCCGATGGCGATCGCCCTGGTCGACCTGGACGGGTTCAAGGTCGTCAACGACAAGCACTCGCACGCCGAGGGCGACGACGTGCTGCGGGTCATCGCGTCCACGCTGCGGCAGGCGCTGCGCGGGGACGACCTGGTCGCCCGGTACGGCGGTGACGAGTTCGTGGTCCTGCTGCCCGGTGCGCCCCTGCACGCGGCCGAGGCGGCGCTGGGACGCGCGGTGGACGCGGTGGCGGCCCTGCCCGGCGACCTGTCGCGCGGGGTGACGCTGTCGGTGGGCGTGATCTCGGTGCGACCCCGGGAGTCGGCGCACCAGGCGCTGGCGCGCGCGGACTCGGCGATGTACCTGGCGAAGCGGCGCGGCGGTTGCCGGGTGGCGGCGGTCGAGGGCGAGGCGTCCGCCGAGAGCTGAGGCGCTCGGTGGCGGGGTCGGCACGGTTCGTGGTGGCTCGCCGTGATTGCGGGCACACCGGTGGCGGCGGCGGTGTCCGTTTCGGCGGTGTGGTCCGGACCAAAGCTTCGATCACTCGATCGGTGGGCATTCCACGGCGTGGCCGGCGTGGAAGTGCTGGGGGGCTTGCCATCCCCGCGTTCCGGCGTCGTCAGGGGCCGCGTCCGCGGCGGGTGTCAGGGCTGTTCGGGGCCGTCGGGAGGGGCGTCCGAGCGGTGTCGTGGCGGGGTCCGGCAGGTAACTGCCAGGTTGCCGCCGCGGCGGGCGAGGGCCCCTCGGAGGCTTAGTATCAGCATCTGGCGGGAGCCAGGCCTTCCCGCTGGCAGGCACGCACTCAGCTAGGGAGAGCGCTGATGCTCGAGGGTGTTCCCACCCCAGTCAGCACGATCGTCCTCGCAGCGGGTGAAGGCACCCGCATGCGCTCAGCCACCCCCAAGGTGTTGCACCGGATCGCCGGTCGCTCCCTCGTGGAGCACGCGGTCCGCGCCGCCGCCGGGACCGATCCCGACCACCTCGCCGTCGTCGTCGGACACGGCCGGGCCGCGGTCACCGAGCACCTCGACAGCCTGTCCACCGCGCTGGACCGCAAGGTCACCGTCGCGGTGCAGGAGCAGCAGAAGGGCACGGGTCACGCGGTCGGGTGCGGCCTGGCCGAGCTGCCCGCCGACCTGACCGGCACGGTCCTGGTCACCTACGGCGACGTCCCGCTGCTGGACGCGCAGACGCTGAGCGACCTGCTCGTCGAGCACGGCGGGGCGGGCAACGCCGTCACCGTGCTCACCGCCGTCGTCCCGGACCCCACCGGCTACGGCCGGATCCTCCGCACGGAGTCCGGCGAGGTCGCGGCGATCGTCGAGCAGAAGGACGCCACCCCGGAACAGCGGGCCGTCAACGAGATCAACTCCGGCGTCTACGCGTTCGACGCCGAGGTGCTGCGCGACGGGCTCTCCCGGCTGTCCACCGACAACGCCCAGGGCGAGCTGTACCTGACCGACGTCCTGTCCATCGCGCGCGGCGACGGCAAGCGCGTCGGCGCGGTGGTCACCGCCGACCCGTGGCTGGTGGAGGGCGTGAACGACCGCGTCCAGCTGGCCCGGCTGGGCGCCGAGCTCAACCGCCGGATCGTCGAGCGGTGGATGCGCGAGGGCGTCACCGTCGTCGACCCGGCCACCACCTGGCTGGACGCGGACGTGCGGATCGGCCGGGACGCCGTGGTCGAGCCGGGCGTGCAGCTGCGCGCGGGCACGGTCGTCGGCGAGGGCGCGGTGGTCGGTCCGGACACCACGCTCAGCGGCTGCTCCATCGGCGCGGGCGCCTCCGTCGTGCGCACGCACGGCAGCGGCGCGCAGATCGGCGCGGGCGCGTCGGTCGGCCCGTTCGCCTACCTCCGCCCCGGCACCAAGCTCGGCGCCGACGGCAAGATCGGCACGTTCGTCGAGGTCAAGAACTCCGACATCGGCACCGGCTCCAAGGTCCCGCACCTGAGCTACATCGGCGACGCCACCATCGGCGAGCACTCCAACATCGGCGCGGCCAGCGTCACCGTGAACTACGACGGCGTGCACAAGCACCGCACCGTCATCGGGTCCCACGCCCGCACGGGCTCGGACAACATGTTCGTCGCCCCCGTCACCGTCGGGGACGGCGCGTACACCGGCGCCGGGACCGTCGTGCGCCGCGACGTGCCACCGGGCGCGCTGGCCGTGTCCGGCGGCCCGCAGCGCAACCTCAACGGCTGGGTCCTCACCCGCAGGCCCGGCACGGCCGCCGCTCAAGCGGCACAGGACGCCCTGGCGTCGCAGAATGCCGACACAACCGCCGAGGAAGGGCGTTGACCGTGAACCCCACCATGCCCGGTACCCCGAAGAAGAACCTGATGCTCTTCGGCGGTCGCGCCTACCCCGAGCTGACCGAGCAGGTGGCCAAGCACCTCAACGTGTCGGTGACCCCGCAGTCGGCCTACGACTTCGCCAACGGCGAGATCTTCGTGCGGTTCGAGGAGTCCGTGCGCGGGTGCGACGCGTTCGTCATCCAGTCCCACTGCGCGCCCATCAACCAGTGGCTGATGGAGCAGCTGATCATGGTGGACGCGCTCAAACGCGCCTCCGCCAAGCGGATCACCGTGATCATGCCGTTCTACCCCTACGCGCGGCAGGACAAGAAGCACCGCGGCCGTGAGCCGATCTCGGCCCGCCTGGTGGCCGACCTGTTCAAGACCGCCGGCGCCGACCGCCTGGTCGCCGTCGACCTGCACACCGCCCAGATCCAGGGCTTCTTCGACGGCCCGGTGGACCACCTGTGGGCCATGCCGCTGCTGGCCGAGCACATCCGCGACAAGTACGCGGGCCGCGAGCTGACCGTGGTCTCCCCGGACGCCGGCCGCACCAAGCTGGCCGAGAAGTGGGCCGACACCCTGGGCGGCGCGCCGATCGCGTTCATCCACAAGACCCGCGACCCGCTGCGCCCGAACGAGGTCGTCGCCAACCGCGTGGTGGGCCAGGTCCAGGGCCGCCTGTGCGTGGTGATCGACGACATGATCGACACCGGCGGCACCATCACCAAGGCCGTGGAGCAACTGCTGGCCGAGGGCGCGTCCGACGTGGTCATCGCCGCCACCCACCCGGTCCTGTCCGGCCCGGCGGTGGACCGCCTGCGCGACTGCGGCGCCCGCGAGGTCGTGTTCACCGACACCCTGCCGATCCCGGCGGAGAAGCGCTTCGACGCGATGACGGTGCTCCCGATCGCGCCGCTCCTGGCCAGGGTCATCCAGGAAGTCTTCGAGGACGGCTCGGTGACGAGCCTGTTCGACGGCAACGCCTGATCGCACGACCCGTTCGCGGTGATCGACCGGACGCACGCGGTCCGGCATGATCCCGTGAGTGGTGGTGGACCCGGGAAGTCCTCGTGTGCCGGAGAGCGCACGGGGACTTTCCCCGGTCAACGTCGTGACCGGGGCCGAGGCGTCCCGGATCGTCCAGATCGGCGTCCTCCACGGTGATCTGGTCGTGCCGGCGGCCGACCCAGTCGAGACGGCCTACCACCGGCAGGTCGCGCGGCTGGCCCCGCCGCGACTGCTGGACCGGGCCGACGAACTGGCCGAGCTGGCCCGGTTCTGCACGTCCCCGGACACCGCGGGCGCCTACCGCTGGTGGCAGGCTGGGCCGTGGTCGGGCAAGACCGCGCTCCTGGCGTGGTTCGCCCTGCACCCGCCGCCCGGCGTGCGGGTCGTCTCGTTCTTCGTCACCGGCCGCCACGCCGCACAGAACGACCGCGACGCGCTGGTCGAGAACCTGCTGGAGCAACTCCTGGCGCTGCTCGGGCGAGCCCTGCCCGCGCTGCTGACCGAGTCCACCCGCGAAGCGCACCTGCTCGACCTCCTCGCCCGAGCGGCCGACCTGTGCCGCCGGCGCGGTGAGCACCTGGTGCTGCTCGTGGACGGCATCGACGAGGACCGCGGGGTGACCGACGGCCCGGACGCGCACAGCATCGCCGCGCTGCTGCCCGTCCACCCGCCCGACGGCCTGCGGGTCGTCGTGGCCGGCCGCCCCGAACCGCCGGTCCCGCCGGACGTCCCCGCCCACCACCCGCTCCGGCGGCCGGAGGTGGTCCGACCGCTGGCCGGGTGCGCCGCGGCCCGGGTCGAGCAGGCCGACCTGGTGCGCGAGCTGCGGGTGCTGCTGGCCGCCGAACGGACCGCGGACCTGGTGGGACTGCTCACCGCCGCGGGCGGTGGCCTGGCGGCGGCCGACCTCGCCGAGCTGACCGGCCGGTCCCGCCGCGAGGTGGACGACCTCCTGGGCACCGTCGCGGCCCGCAGCCTCAGCCGCCGCGACGGCCGGCACCACCCCGAGCGGACCGTCTTCCTGCTCGCCCACGAGGAGCTGCACCGGGAGGCGGTCGAGCTGCTCGGCCCGGCCCGGCTGTCCGCCCACCTGGACCGGGTGCACACCTGGGCGGCGACCTACCGGGCGCGCGGCTGGCCCGAGGACACCCCCGAGTACCTGCTGAGCGGCTACTTCGCCCGGTCGATCGAGACCGGGGACGCGGCGGCCTTCACCGCGTGCGCCACCGACCCGTCCCGGCACGCGCGGCTGCTGGCGGTGTCCGGCGGGGACGCGGCGGCGCTGGCCGAGGTCGTCCGGGCGCAGCGGGAGCTGGCCTCGGGCCGGACACCACCCGTCGTCGACGTGGCCAGGCTCGCCGTGCACCGGCTGCGGCTGCGGTCGCGGATCAGGGCCAACCACCCGATCGGGTCGCCCGTGCTGTGGGCGGTGGCGGGCCGGCTGGACCGCGCCCGCGCACTGGCCGAGTCGACCGACGAGGCCCAGCGGCCCGACGCGCTGCTCCTGGTGGTCGAAGCGGCGGCGCGGCACGGGCACCTCGCCTGGGCGGCCGGGGTCGCCGACGGCCTGCCCGTCCACCGGCACCGCGTGCACGCCCTGGAACGGGTGATCCGCGCCGCCGCCGACTCCGGCCACCCCGACTTCGCCCGCGCGCTGCTGGAGCGGGTCGGGAGTCCGGGGCACGGTGCCGACGTCACGCCGTCCCTGGTCCGGTCGCTGCTCGCGGTCGGCGTCGTGGACCGGGCGCGGGCGCTCGCCGAGTCCATCCCCTCCGACCGGAGGCGGGACCAGGCCCGTCTGCTCGTGGTCGAGGCGCTGTGCGCACGCGGCGAACCGGCCGCGGCGGCCGAAGTGGTCGGGTCGATGGCCCACGAGCGGGACCGGGCGTGGGCGGCGGTGACCCGGGCGTGTGCCGGTCGGGGTGAGGCAGAGCGAGCCGAGGAGTGCGCGGCGCGCATCGAGCACCCCGAGACCCGTGACACAGCCCTGGTGGACCTGGTCCGGGGACTGGTCGGGCACGGTGCGCCGGATCGGGTGGAAGCGGTGGCCCGGCGGGTACCCGATCCGGTGGCTCGTGGCCGAGCGTTGCTCGTGGCGGCCGAAGGGTGGCGCGCGGCGGGCCGGCCCGACCGGGTGCGCGCCCTGGTGGAGGAGGTCGACGGCTGGTGGCGGCCGGGAGCGGAACGGCCGGGGTTGGCCGTGGTCGCCGTCGAAGCCGCCATAGCCTCCGGTGACCCGGAGCGGGCTCGGAGTCGCCTCGCCGAGGTCGTGGGGTCGACGACCTTCGCCCACCGCACGCGGGCGACCGGCCGGGCGCTCACGGGGCTGCTGCGGGCGGCTCGCGCGCTGGACGACGGCGAAGTCGTCGCGCGGTGCGTCGAGGCGGTGGTGTCGTCGGCGCGGTCCACCGCCGGTGACCAGTGGGACCTGGCGTTGTCCCTGATCGCCCAGGCGGCGGCCGAGGCGGGCGCACTCGGCCACGCCCGCGACCTCGCCGTGGCCGTCGCCGAGCCCGCCCACCGCGACCGAGCGTTGTCCGCGGTGGTCGCGGCGGCCGTGGCGGCACGCGAGCCGGACCTCGCGGAGCACCTCGTCACCGAGATCCGGGACCCGGCGGCACGCACCCGGGCGCTGACCGCCGTCGTGTCCCTGGCCGTGGCCGCCGGCGACCACGAACGGGCGTCCGCGACGCTGCGCCGGTGCGAGGACGTCGCCCGCGCCGACGCGGATGCCGCGAGCCACGCCCGGCTGGCCGCCGCGCTGCTCGGCACAACCACGACCACCGGCGACCCCGACCCGAAACGGGCGCTGCGCCGGTTGCGGCAGGCGGCCCTGCGGGAGGTCGAGCGCGACCCCCTCCGGGCGCGGCGCATGCTCGCCCGGTACCTGGTGGACGAGGACCGGCCGGAGCACCTCGTCACCGCCGTGCGCCGGGTCGCGCCCGAGGCCCTCGCGGCGATCGCGGACGAGGCCGCCCGCCGGGATCCGCCGCCCGCCGCGAATGCCTGAACCCGCCTGGGGAACCCCCGATTAGGACCAGTTCCGGGAGCGGCCTACACTGGTCGGGTTGCCTCGGCGAGGGCGAGCGTCACGCTTGTCGTGATCGACGCGGCGGTTGTGGTGATGCCGCGCGTGCCCACCTCTCCGCGCCGCCCGCCGTCGTAGGCCGACACCCGCCAGCACCCCGCTTTGAGTACCGCCCGACGTTCAAGGCCAGACCGTTAGGAGAGCCCCACCGTGTCCGAGGTCCGTCTCGCCGCAGAGGAGCGCACCGAGTTCGGCAAGGGCGCCGCCCGCCGCACCCGTCGTGCCGGAAAGATCCCCGCGGTGCTCTACGGCCACGGCTCCGACCCGAAGCACCTGGCCCTGCCGGCGCTCGAGTTCGCCCGTGTCGTCCGCGAGCACGGTCACAACGCAGTTCTGACGCTGGACATCGACTCCACCAGCGAACTCGCGCTGACCAAGACCGTCACCACGCACCCGATCAAGAACTACATCGAGCACGTGGACCTGCTGCTGGTGCAGCGGGGCGAGAAGGTCACCGTCGACGTGCCGATCGTCGTCACCGGTGAGCCCGCCGCCGCCACGCTCGTCACCCAGGACCTGACCACGGTCCAGATCGAGGCCGAGGCCCTGCACATCCCCGAGCAGATCGAGCTGTCGATCGAGGGTGTCCAGGCCGGGACCCAGATCCACGCGTCCGACCTGGTGCTGCCCTCCGGCGCCGGTCTGGTGACCGACGCCGAGGCGCTGGTCCTCGCCGTGAACGCCGCTCCGACCGCCGCCGAGCTGGACGGCGGCGAGGGCGAGGCCGCGGACACCGAGGCCTCCGAAGAGAGCTGAGCCCATCACGTCGGGCTGGTCGAACGGCACGTCACCCCCGCCTCCGGGTGGGGGCGGCGTGCCGTTCGCGTCGCTGAGCCCGGCGCAGGTGCGCTCGACGTCCTTCCCGCGCGGCAGGCGCGGCAAGGGCTACGACCCCGCGCAAGTGGAAGCGTTCCTGATCCGGATCGCCGACGCCCTGTCCGGGCGCGCGCAGCTGCACCCCGACGAGGTGCGGCGGGTCGTCTTCCACGAGGTGCCCGGCGGCTACGACCAGCGGTCCGTGGACGACTTCCTGACCCGCATGGAGTGGCAGCTGCGGGCCGGGCTGGTGCCGCCCACCGGCCTGCGCACCGGCGCGGACCTGCTGGCGGTGAAGATCCCCCGGTCGGGTGGCGGCTACGATCGCGGCGAGGTCGACGCGTTCCTCGCGCGGGCCGCGGCCTCCCTGGACGGGCGTGGCCGGATGACGTCCACCGAGGTCCGCCACACCAGGTTCAGCACCACGTCCGGGCTGCGGCGGGGCTACCAGACCCGCGCGGTGGACGCCCTGTTGGACGAGCTTGAGCAGGAGTTGCGGTTCCGTGGCCGATGACATCGCCCTGGTCGTGGGACTGGGCAACCCCGGTCCGAAGTACGAGGGCAACCGGCACAACGTCGGCTTCATGGTCCTCGACGTGCTCGCCGACCGGATCGGCGGCAAGTTCAAGGCGCACAAGGGCGGCGCCGAGGTGCTGGAGGGCCGGCTGGGCTCGCGCAAGGTCGTCCTGGCCAAGCCGCGCGGCTACATGAACACCTCCGGCGGCCCGGTCGCCGGCACGGCCCGGTTCTACAAGGTGCAGCCCGCGGACATCGTGGTCGTGCACGACGAACTGGACCTGCCCTTCGCCGCGGTCCGGATGAAGCTCGGCGGCGGCGAGAACGGCCACAACGGCCTGCGCTCGATCACGAAGTCCCTGGGCACCAAGGACTACCACCGCGTGCGCTTCGGCGTGGACCGCCCGCCGGGCCGCATGGACCCGGCGGACTACGTGCTGCGCGACTTCTCCCTGGTGGAGCGCAAGGAACTGGCGTTCGAGCTGGACCGGGCGGCGGACGCCGTGGAGGCCCTGCTGGAACTGGGCCTGGAAGCGGCCCAGAACAAGTTCCACTAGCCCCTGGAGGTCTACTTCGTCGGCACCAGGCTGGTCGCGGCGGAGCGGCGGAGCTTGCCGGACGGGGTCTTGGGCAGGCTGCCCGGCTTGAGCACCACCACGGTGAACGGGCGCAGGCCCACGGCGTCCACCACCCGGGCGCTGATCTGCTTGGTCAGCTCCTTCACGGCGTCGTCCTCGCCGGCCAGCTTGGACTCCACGACCACGGCGAACCGCTCCCGCCGCGTCCCCGCGTCCAGACGCACCGCCACCGCGTTGCCCGCCCGCACGCCCTCGACGGACGTCGCCGCCCGCTCGATGTCGGTCGGGTAGATGTTGCGGCCACCCATGATGATCACGTCCTTGCGCCGCCCGCACACGACGACCTGGCCGTCCACCACGTAACCCTCGTCGCCGGTGTCCAGCCAGCCGTCCGCGTCCTGCGTCGCCCGCGGCCCGTCCACGGTCAGGTAGCCCGGCGTCACGGCCTCGCCGCGCACCCGCAGCTGCCCGACCTCGCGCTCACCGCGCACCGCGCCCGACTCGTCCACCACCTGGACCTCCAGCCCCGGCAGCGGCGGGCCGAGCAGCGGGAACGTCCGCGCCCCCGACCCCGGCTCCACGGGCACCGCGCGGCGGCCCGCCTCCAGCTCGTCCGGGTCGACGTGGTCCACGGCCATGCCGGTGAAGACCGGCGCGAACGCCACGCCCAGGGTCGTCTCCGCCATGCCGTACGCGCACAGCACGCACTCGGCGGGCATCCCGAACCGCGCGCCCGCCTTCGTGAAGGCCGCGACGGCGGTCGGGTCGATGGGCTCGGCGCCGTTGAGCGCGATCCGCAGCCGGGACAGGTCCCACGTGCCGTCCTCGACGCCGTCCATGCGGCGCGCGGCGATGGCGTAGGCGAAGTTCGGGGCGGCGGTGATGGTGCCCTGGTAGCGGCTGATCAGGTCCGGCCACAGGGTCGGGCGGGACAGGAAGTCGACCGGGGTGACCTTCACCAGGTCGATGCCGAACAGCATCGGCACGGTCAGGAAGCCGACCATCCCCATGTCGTGGAACAGCGGCAGCCACGACACCATCCGGTCGGTCTCCGGGTCCAGCCGGGCCGCCTCCTCCATCGCCTTCGCGTTGGACCACAGGTTGCCGTGGGTGATGCGGACGGCCTTCGGGTCGGCGGTGGAGCCGCTGGTGAGCTGGAGCAGGGCGGTCGCGGACTCGTCCACCTCGACCGGTGCGGGCAGCGGGTCGCCGTCCAGCTCGTCGAGCTTGCGGTAGGAGACGCCGTTCTCGTCCAGGACACCGGACAGCGCGTCGAACGGGCTGCCCAGCAGCACCAGTTCCGCGCCGATCATGGCCAGCACGCGCAGGGTGTCGGCGGCCCACTCGGCGAGGTCGGTGCGCGGCGTCGGCTGGTGCAGCATGGTGATGCTGCCGCCGGACAACCACACGGCCTGCACGGCGGGCGCGATCGAGGCCGGGTCCCCCGCGAGCACGGCCACGGAGTCACCCCGCGCCACGCCGCCCGCGACGAGCGCACCGGCCATCCTCCTGGCCTTCTCGTGCACGTCCGCCCACGTCCGACGCGTCGGAGCGGTCGGCTCACCCGTCGTCATCCCTCGATCGTTGGCACTCGCAGCGGTTGCCACCATCGTGTCCACGAACCGGCTCATGGGCGTCAGAGTAGAACGATCTCCACCGCATTGAGCCAATAGGGCGAAACAACTTCACCTCCGTCCGGCGATACTCCCCGGTACACGGGAGAAGGAGGCATGAGGGTGGGGTTCGAAGCGCGCCAGCAAGCGGCACCACGGTCCGCCGCGGCGTTCGGATCGACCGCGGCACTGGGACCTGCCGCAGGATCGCGCCCGGCTCAGGCACCACGTCCAGCCGCGGCACCCGGCCCCGTCACGGGACCACGTCCCGTCACGGCACCGGGCCTCGTCGACGCACCACGTCCCGTCGCGGCACCGGGTTTCGTCGACGCACCGCGCCCCGTCGCGGCACCACGCCCCGTAGACGCACCGCGCCCGCACGCGCCCGCACACCCCGCGCCGCTGCTCAGCGCGCAGGACCTGCGCCAGGTCGCGTTCCACCGCCCGCCACCCGGCATGCCCGGCTACGAGGAGCGCCAGGTAGACGACTTCCTCGACCGCATCGAGGCCACCCTCCTGGGCCGCGACGACGTGACCGAGCAGGACGTCCGCCGCATGCGCTTCCGCCCCGCCCACCCCGGCTACCACGCGACCGAGGTGGACGCCTTCCTGGAGCTGGTCGCGGAAACCCTGAGATCGACCCCGCAACGCAGACAGGCCGTCGCCCCGGCCCAGGGCGCGCACGCCACGTCCACCGGCATGCGCCCAGCCCCGAGACTGACCCCGCAAGACGTCCGAGGCGTGCGCTTCCACAAACCCCGCCCCGGCAACCGCGGCTACCACGAGGGCGAAATCGACCACTTCCTGGACCGCATCGAAGCCACCCTCCTGGGCCGAGACACCCTGACCGCCCTGGAAGTCCAGGACCACGAGTTCTCGTACGCCCCACCGGGAATGATCGGCTACGACGAAGACGACGTGGACACCTTCCTGGACTTGGTGGTCGTCACCCTGGAACAAATCACCGCCCCACCAGTACGCCCAAGACCCGGCGTAGGCACCCGCCCCCTAACGGCAAGAGACGTCCGCACGGTCGAGTTCGGCAAACCCCCACGTGGCCGCCGCGGCTACCACGAATCCCAGGTCGACAAGTTCCTGGACCGCATCGAGAACACCCTCCTGGGCAACGACGACCTCACCGCACAGGAAATCCGAGAAGCCAAGTTCAGCCGCCCCCTGTTCGGCCGGAGGGGCTACGACGAGACCGAGGTCGACGCCTTCCTGTCCAGAGTCGAGAAACAACTCTCCGACGGCCCGCCCCGACCCGCGACCCTGCCCCCGATCACGTCGTGGAAGCAGCTGAGGATGATCAAGCTGCCGATGGCGGGTCCTACGCGGAGGGGGTACCGGACGTCGCAGGTGGACCGGGTGCTGGAGGAGATCGGCATCGCGTTGGACGGGATGATCGGAGCTTCGTCGGCGGAGGTCGCCAAGACCCGGTTCGCGTTGTCGTTGATGAACGGGCAGGGGTACGACTGCGCCTTCATCGACGAACTGATGCCAATCCTGGCCGCAGAACTCCGCAAACGAGGCCGCTGACCTACCCCGCCCCAAGCCCCGGTTGTGCGGCTTTTCACGCGCGCAGCGCGTCCTTCGCGCGCGGAGCGCGCGGTAGGTGTTACCTACAAGTGGAGGGCCTCGGTTCCCCCACCG